>PLXU01000044.1 GCA_003151555.1 Acidimicrobiaceae bacterium
GGTCTCGCGGCTCTACGACGTCGACCAGGGCGCGGTCACGATCGACGGCTTCGATATCCGCAACGTCACGATCGCGTCGCTCAACGCCACCATCGGCGTCGTCACCCAGGACCCCTATCTCTTTCACGACACGCTGCGCGTCAATCTGATGTTCGCCAAGCCCGACGCCACCGAAGCCGAGATCGAAGCGGCCCTGCGCGCGGCCCAGATCTGGCACCTGGTCGAGTCGTTGCCGCTGGGGTTGGCCACCGTGGTGGGCGAGCGGGGTTACCGGCTCTCGGGCGGCGAGAAACAGCGCGTGGCGTTGGCGCGATTGCTGCTCAAGTCGCCGCGCCTGGTGGTGCTCGACGAAGCGACCGCCCACCTTGACGCGGAGAACGAGGCGGCCGTCCAGGAGGCTCTGGACGAGGCCATGTCGCAAAGAACCTCACTGGTCATTGCGCACCGGCTCTCCACTATTCGCAGCGCCGACCAGATACTGGTGATCGACGGCGGGCGGGTCGTCCAGCGCGGCACGCACGCGGAATTACTCAAGTCCGGAGGTCTCTACCGCGATCTCTACGAGACGCAGTTCCGCGACCAGGAACCGGCCTAGCGAGCCCCGACGAAGACGGCCATTCCTGGTTACGGCGCCAGGAGAATGGTCGCCCGAACAGTGGTAATCGCGTGAACAGATTTCGACGGATGACGGTAGTCAACAGTAGGTCACTGAACGACAGTAGATCGGTGTAGGAGGGTCGGATGAGAACGATTAACCAAGAAGCAACACAGCGAATTGCGCGGTCTCTCCGGGCTCGACTCGGCATCGCCGTGCTTGCCGCGAGCGTGGTATTCGTGGCGCCAATGGTCGCCTCGGGCGCAAGTTCTCTCACGATAAAAGCCGGAAACGTGCCAAGCTTCTCGGGTGCGCTCGTTACTCATTCGTCGAGAACGCTCTACGTCTTGAGTGTCGAAAAGGGCGGAAAACTCAAGTGTCGTGCGTCGTGCATTCCCCCGTGGCTCCCTCTCCTCGTGAAGTCGTCCGCCACGGTTACGTCGGTCTCCCTTGGCGCCGGCGTCAAGGGCAAGATTGGATTCGTCACTCGTAGCAAGACCGAAAAGCAAGTCACCTTCAACTCGTACCCGATTTACACCTACCAGGGCGACAGCGGCGCGCTACAGTCCAGCGGATCGGAGATTCACGCCGACGGCGGGACGTGGACTCTCATCAAAGCGAGCGCGACCACACCGAGCGCAACATCGTATGCGGCGGCCACAGGTGGCGGCTATTAGGAGACTTTACGAAACGTCGTCCATTCGTTGAACGTGGGGCGCCTCTCGGGCCTAGCCCATGTGGTACGCGCCGCCGTCGACGTGAATGACCGAGGCGGAGGTGGCGCGAAGCAGGGGAGAGAGCATCGCGACGGCGGCGTCGGCCACCGCGCTCGAGTCGTGCACGTCCCAGCCGAGCGGCGCGCGCTCGGCCCAGATGTCCTCGAACATCGAGAAGCTGGGAATTGATTTGGCGGCGATCGTGCGGATGGGGCCGGCCGCCAGCATGTTGACGCGGATCTTGTCGGGACCGACCTCGCGCGCCAGGTAGCGGCCGAGCGATTCGAGGCCGGCCTTCATGACCCCCATCCAGTCGTAGTGGGGATAGGCCCGGGTGCCGTCGAAGTCGAGCGCGATCACCGACGCGCCGCCCAAGGCTTCGCTCTTTTGCAGCAGCGGACGAAAGGCGCCCACCAGCGCGGCCAGCGAGTACATCGAGATGTGCATGGCCGTGGCCACGTCTTCGAAGGGGGCGGTGAACATGCCCGAGCCCAGGCACGAGGGCGGCGCGTAGCCAATGGCGTGCACCAATCCGTCGAGGCGGCCGAAGCGCTCTGCGACCTCGTCGACCGCGGCGGCGATCTGGGCCGGATCGGTGACGTCGAGTTCGATTATCTTGCCGACGTCGCCCAGCTTGCGCACCGTGCGTCGGGTGATCGACGTGCCCCGTCCCGCGCCCGAGATGGCCAGGGTCGCGCCCTCTTCCAAGGCCCGTTGAGCGATGCCGAAGGCCAGCGAATCATCGGTCAAAATGCCGGTAACGAGGATACGGTGGTCACTGAGCAGGCCCATCTTGTTAGGTTACTTGGGGTAGTGGGTAAGTTTGGCCCGTCGCTGGCCGAGGCCAGCCGGGCTCTACCAGCCCGCAAGATGTTGAGGGCGGCGTTTGAGTCGGCGTGGTCCTCGTGACCACACGAACAACATCGAAACACGGCCTGAATGACACGGTTTTTCTGGTCGACGTGGCCACACTGGTAGCACGTTAACGAGGTGTGGCGGGGGTTCACGACCACCACTGTCCGACCGGCACTTTCGGCCTTGTAGGAGAGCAGTGATCGTAATTGTCCCCGCCCCGCGTCGTGGATGGAACGATTGAGTACAGCCTTCTTCGCCGCTCCGTTGGCTAAGAAGTCACTTGGGTTCCTGGGATCGGGTTTCACCCGTGGTCGAGCCACCATCGGGGTGATCTTGAGATCCTCTAAGACAATGAGGTCGAACTCGTTCACCAACCGACGACTCAACTGGTGGGCGGCGTTCATACGCTGCTGTCTGACCTTACGGTGCAGGCGCGCCACCTCCTGGACCTGACGGCTCCGTCGATCGGACCCGCGTTGCTTCTTCGCGAGTCTGCGCTGCGCGTTCGCCAGTCGCTCGCTCGATCGGGCAGCGAAACGACTGCCTTCAATGAGTTCACCGTCACTGAGGGCGACCAGGTTAACCACGCCCAAATCAACACCCACCTCGCGACCGGTGGGCGCGAGGAGTGAGGCCGGCACGTCCACGCAGCGCACGTTCACCCACCACTTGGCCCCCTCGCGCTTTACGGTGATCGCCTTAGGCACACCGGTCAAGGGACGGTGGTAGTTCATCTTCACCTCGCCGATCCCAAGTAGGCGTAGCCGTCGCTCGGCCCCCTTTACGGTCCAACCACTCCGATCCTGCCACTCGAGGGAATCCCAGCGCCGGGTCCACTTGAATCGGGGAAAGCCCGGGTTCTCGCCTGTCCCCACGCGCCGATAGAAGCTGGCGAAGGCGCCGTCGAGGCGTTTGAGAGTCCCTCGACAGAGGGTGACCCCCGAGGAGAGCACCTCGGGGCGGACGTCGATCAGCCCGGTCAACGTCTTGCACTGGTCGAAGTAGGTGACCGATCGCTTCTCCCAATTCCATGCCCCCTTGCGCTCTTCGAGCGCGGCGTTGTAGAGCTCGCACTGATACCGCAGTTGGCGGGTGAGGGCCTGGGTCTGACGCAACGTCGGGTGCAAGCGATAGCGATAGGTGCGACATCTCATTGGCGACGCTTTGGACACGACGTCAACCTAGGAGCGGGCTGTTACATGGGCCGAACGGGCAGGCCAAGTTATTAACCAAAACCTGCGGCCGGTAGAGTTCTAACTGACCCGCTACCAATTTCTACGAGGACAACTATGACGACAGTAGGCATTCTGGGAGGAACCGGTCCGGCCGGCGGTGGCGTGGCCATTCGCCTGGCCAGTTGCGGCTACGACGTCGTGCTCGGCTCGCGAGACGCCAGCCGCGCCGCCGCGAGCGCCGCGGCGATGACCCCGCGCGGCGCAGGATCGCTGAGCGGGGCCGCCAACGATGAGGCCGCCAGTTGCGACCTGGTGGTGGTCGCCACGCCCTGGGATTCGGCCGTCGCCACGGTCACGACCCTGCGCAGCCAACTGGCCAACAAGATCGTCATCTCGATGGTCAACGCGCTGGCGCGCGAAGGCCGTGAACTGGTGCCGCTCTATCCGCCACGCGGATCAATGGCCGCCCAGTTGGCCTTCGCCCTGCCCGAAAGCACCATCGTCGGCGCCTTCCACCACCTGCCGGCCGACCAGATGCTGGACCTCGACAGTGGGCTCGACGGAGACGTTGTGATCTTCTCCGACGACGACCAGGCTCGTCAACGGGTGGCCGACCTGGTCAACGAGATGCCGGGCCTGCACGCGGTGATCGCCGGCTCGATGTCATTGGCCAGCGCCGTCGAGGCCTTCACCGCGGTGTGCGTCTCGATCAATATCCGCCACAAGGTGCACAGTTACGTGAAGTTGGCGGGGCTGAGGGACTGATGCTTCTCTACGACACGTCGCGCGCCGGCGTCTTTGCCTTGGACGCCGGGCCCACGGTCACCATGTACAGCTGCGGCATCACGCCCTACGACTCGGCCCACCTGGGCCACGCCTTTGTCTACCTGACCTTCGACGTGCTCC
>PLXU01000134.1:0-11742 GCA_003151555.1 Acidimicrobiaceae bacterium
CCATCGGCGCACAGCGTGACGGCGTCAGCGTCAGGCACGATGCCACCCACGATTACCTTGGCCTCCACCCCGGCGTCGCGCAGTCCGTCGAGCACGCGCGGCACGAGTGCCAAGTGCGAGCCGGAGAGAATTGATAGGCCCACGATGTCGACGTNNCGACGTCCTCGTCGCGCGCCGCGGCGACGATCTCGTCGGGCGACAGTCGGATCCCCTGGTACACAACTTCGAAGCCGGCGTCGCGGGCCGCGACCGCGATCTGCTCGGCCCCGTTGGAGTGGCCGTCGAGCCCGGGCTTGGCGACCAGAATCTTGGGCGGCGTGCCGCGACGCGCCGTCACGGCCTTGGAACGCTCGACCAGCGCCGCGAACTGTTTGCCGCGCATGGCTACGCCGGCGCGCACCCCGGTCGGCGCTCGATACTCACCGAAAATTGCGCGCAGCGCGTCGGCCCACTCGCCCGTCGTGCCCCCGGCCTTGGCGAGCGCGATGGTGGGCGTCATGATGTTGTCGCTCGGTTGCGAACTCCGAGCGACGCGTGCAAGCTCCTGCAGCGCGTTGCGTACGGCGGTCTCGTCGCGGTTGGTTCGCCACGCTTCAACGTCGGCGATCATGTCCTGCTCATACGCTGGGTCGACGGTCATGACGGCGTCCAGCTCGACCCCGCTGGTGAGCGGCGACTCGGCGGTCTCGGTGAAGCGGTTGACGCCCACCACGATCTGCTCGCCCGATTCAATGCGCGCGACGCGCTCGGCCTGACTCGCGACGAGGCGACTCTTCAGCTCGTCAATCGCGTTGAAGGCGCCGCCGAGGGCGAGCACCTCGTCGAGTTCGCCGTGCGCGGCCCGCGTGAGTTCACGTACCTTGGCCTCCATCACCTGTGAACCGGCGAAGACGTCCGGGTATTCCAGCAGGTCACTCTCGTAGGCCAGCACTTGTTGCATGCGCAGACTCCACTGCTGATCCCACGGACGCGGCAGACCCAACGCTTCGTTCCAGGCGGGTAGTTGAATGGAGCGCGCCCGCGCGTCGGCCGAGAGCGTGACGCCGAGCATTTCGAGCACGATGCGCGACACGTTGTTCTCGGGCTGTTGTTCGGTGAGGCCCAGCGAGTTCACCTGCACCCCGTAACGGAAACGGCGCAACGATGGATCGTCCACGTGGTAGCGGGTCCGGCAGATCTCGTCCCACATTGCGGTAAAGGTTCGCAGCTTGGCGATCTCTTCGATGAAGCGCACCCCACCGTTGACGAAGAAGGAGATGCGACCTACGACCTGGGGCATCTGGCTCGGTTCGACCTTGCCCGAGTCGCGCACCGCGTCGAGCACGTCGATGGCGGTCGCCAGGGCGAAGGCGATCTCCTGGACGGGAGTGGCGCCCGCTTCTTGCAAGTGATAACTGCAGACGTTGATCGGATTCCATTTGGTGACGTTGTTGATGGCGTAGGCAATCATGTCGACGATCAGTCGCTTGGACGGCTCGGGCGCGAAGATGTACGTGCCGCGACTGAGGTACTCCTTGACAATGTCGTTCTGGGTGGTGCCCTGCAGGTGGTCGTAGCCAACCCCCTGCTCGTCGGCCAACGCCAAGTAGAGCCCCCACAGCCACGCGGCGGTGGCGTTGATGGTCATCGAGGTGTTCATCTCGCCGAGCGGTATGGCGTCGAGGAGCTGGCGCATGTGACCGAGGTGCGCAATTGGCACGCCGACCTTGCCGACTTCGCCGGCCGCGCTTGGTGAATCGGGGTCGTACCCGGTTTGGGTGGGCAGGTCAAAGGCGATGGAAAGACCGGTCTGACCCTTGGCGAGATTGCTCCGGTAGAGCTCGTTGGACTTGACGGCGCTGGAGTGGCCCGAATAGGTGCGCATCACCCACGGCTTGGAGCGCTCAGCCATAATCCCTCTCCTGTTGATCCTTACTGACGGTAGTCGTAGAAACCAACGCCCGATTTTCGACCAAGTCGGCCGTCGGAGACCATCTGGCGCAGCAGGGGCTCGGCCGCAAAGTGAGCGTCGTCAAAGGCCAGGTGCAGTGCGTCGAGAATGGCGAGCGACGTGTCCAGGCCTACCAGGTCGAGCAGAGCGAACGGTCCCATCGGAAAGCCGCAGCCGCCCTTCATGGCGAGGTCGATGCCCTCGATCGTGGCGACTTCCTGATCGAGCAGTCGAATGGCGTGGTTGAGGTAGGGAAAGAGCAGCGCGTTCACGATGAACCCGGCCTGGTCCTTCACCTCCACGGGTTCCTTGCCGCACGCCAAGGCAAACTCCGTGACGGCCTCGATGGTTTCGTCGCTGGCGCTCAATGGTCGCACGATCTCCACCAGCGTCATGGTGGTAGCCGGGTTGAAGAAGTGCAGACCACAGACTCGCTCTGGGTGCGAGATCATCGTCGCCAACGCCATCACCGAGAGGGTGGACGTATTGGTCGTGAGAATCGCGTCGGGCTTCATGACCCGATCAAGTTCGCCGAAGATCCGTTTCTTGATCGCGAGGTCCTCCACGACTGACTCGATGATGAGATCGCAGTCGGCCAGCTCCTTAAAGTCCACCGTGGCGCTCACGCGGCTCCGGATCGAGCTGGCGTCGTCTGGTGAGAGCCCTTGCCTTACGACCTTCTTGGCGAGCGACTTGTCCAGACCCTCCAACAGGGCGTCGGCTGTTTCGAGCGTGCGACTGCGCAGGATCACTGTGGCCCCCGCCGTCGCGGCGACCTCGGCGATGCCTCCGCCCATGATCCCGGAACCGACCACGCCCACTTTCTGAAAGTTCATCTTGGAACCTTACTGGTTTGTCATGGAGCAACCGGAGCGACTTTTTAACCGACCACGCTGGCGACGCCACCTCGAGAGCGATTCGACGGGAGCGATTGTCCGAGCGTTTGCATATAAGAACGGACGGTAAATAAGAACAGCGATCGGAAAGACTGACGTTCGCTTTAGAGCTCGCTGATCGTTACCGATTCAATGGTGACGCGCTCGCGCGGAGTGCCCGAGGGCGACCCGCACGCATTGATGGTCTCGATGACGTCGAGGCCCTTGACCACTTTTCCAAAGTGCGCGTAGAGCGGAGGGAGACGAACCCCGTCCGGACCCGAGATGACGAAGAATTGCGATCCGTTGGTGTGGGGCCCGGCGTTGGCCATCGCCAGCGATCCCACTTCGTAGCGACCGGGCTTGGGCAGTTCGTCGTTGAAGCGGTAGCCCGGTCCGCCGGTACCCGTACCCGTCGGGTCACCACCCTGGAGGACGAAGCCGGGAATCACGCGATGAAAGACGATGCCGTCGTAGTAGTGCCATCGGGCCAGGAAGACAAAACTGTTCACGGTTTGCGGTGCGCCCAGTGCGTCCAGCAGGATCTCCATCGTCCCCTTCGACGTCACCATGGTGGCCGTGTAGGTCTTCGAAGTGTCGATGATCATCGGCGGAGCCGATGTGAAGTGCTGGCGCCGCTCGCTGGTTCCGTCGGAGTGAGGGATGTGATCAGTCATGGTCTCCTAGGTTGCGCTGTTCGAGATAGTGACCGAAAGCATACGGTTCGTGACCAGTGGCGGGACGCCGCTGTTGGCCGGGTTACCTTCGCTGTTGATCTTCGAGACCACGTTGGTGCCGCTCACGACCTGACCGAAGAGAGAGTAGGTGGCACCTAGCGTCTCACCTTGCTTGCCCGTCACGATGAAGAACTGACTACCTCCGGTGTTCGCGGCGCCCGTGTTGGCCATGGCCAGCGAGTACAGCGGGTAGGTAGGACTGCCCAACTTGGGAAGTTCGTCGGGGATCGTGTAGCCCGGACCGCCGGTGCCGGCACCCGTCGGATCGCCGCCCTGCACGACGAAACCTGGGATTACCCGATGGAAGATGACGCACTTATAGAAGTTGTGATCGGCGAGGAAGATGAAGTTGTTGGTCGTTATCGGAGCGGTGGCGGCGTCGAGCTTGACCACGAAGGAACCGGCTGTCGTGTCGAAGTGCGCGTAGTACGTCAGCGCCTTATTAATGGTCATCTTGGGAGCGGTCTTCCAGGTGAGGGTGTTGACGCGCGCCAGCGTTGAGGCGGGGCAACCCGCCGCCGCGGCGAGGCCGTTGGCTTTCGCTTGGGCGGACTTGTCGGCCTGGGAGAGGGTCGTCGTGGTGGTGGGCGCGGTCGTCGTCGTCCCCGCCAACGTGGAAGTGGTTGTGGTCGTTGGCGTGGTCGGCGATTTGCCGGCGAAGAGCAACGCGGCCGAGCCAACAACGAGCACGGCCACGATGGCCGTGATGATGACGCGACGAATCGTCTTGCGCCGTTTATTCATGCGTTGCAACTGCTCCATTTTTTGACGGCGGGCCGCCTTTTGCCGTTCACGTTTGGTAGTTGCCATGGTTGCGACTTTAGTAGCCATTTGGAAGGTCTCTAATCGACTCAACTAGTTTTGGGGTATGGCACTGGTCGTTCAAAAGTATGGTGGCACCTCGGTGGGCGACGCCGATCGAATTCGTGCCGTCGCCGATCACGTGTCGAGAACCCTTGACGACGGCAACGAAGTTGTGGTCGTGGTGTCGGCCATGGGCAAGTTCACCGACGATCTCATGCGATTGGCCGATGACGTGTCGCCGATGCGGCCACCGCGCGAACTGGACATGTTGCTCACGGCCGGTGAGCGGATTTCCATGGCGCTCGTGTGCATGGCGCTCGCGGCGCGTGGGGTGGAGTCGGCGTCGTTTACTGGCTCGCAGGCCGGCATCATCACCGACACCGATCACACCCGCGCCAAAATCCTCGAAATCCGACCCGACCGTATTCGTGAAGCCCTCGACTCGGGGCTGGTGCCAGTGGTCGCCGGCTTCCAAGGTGTCTCCACGGATAAGGACGTGACCACGCTCGGTCGTGGCGGATCGGACGTGACCGCGGTTGCGCTGGCCGCGGCGCTGAAGGCCGATGTCTGCGAGATCTATACCGACGTGACGGGCGTCTTCACGGCCGATCCGCGCGTCGTTCCCCGGGCCCGGCGAATCGCCAAGGTCTCCTTCGACGAAATGATGGAGATTTCCGCGACTGGTGGCCGGGTGTTGATGCTGCGTTCGGTCGAATTAGCGCGGCGCCACGGCGTGCCGTTGCACGTGCGCTCGAGTTTTACCTGGGAGCCAGGAACCTGGATTGTGGAGGAGGACCCCACTATGGAAGAAGCCGTTGTATCGGCCATCACTGACGACACCTCGGAGGCCAAGATCACGGTGGGCGGGGTGCCGGACCGACCCGGTGTCGCGGCGCGACTCTTTCGCGAGTTGGCCAACCGGGGAATAAACGTGGACATGATTGTCCAGAACACCGGGGCCAATGGCATGACGGACATCTCGTTCACCGTCGCCAAGACGGACCTCGACGTGTCGCGCGATACGTGCAATCAAATCAAGGGCGACATCGGGGCGGCCGACGTGACGACCGACGACAATATTGGCCGGGTCAGCATCGTGGGCGCGGGCATGAAGACCAGCCCCGGCGTGACGGCGCTCATGTTTGAAACTCTCTACAAGCACGGCATCAACATCGAGATGATCTCGACGAGTTCGATCCGTATCTCGTGCGTGTTACGCGCCGATAGGGTGGCCGACGCGGTGCGCTACTTGCACACCGCGTTCGGTCTCGACGCCATCGAGTTCTAGACTCGCTACATGCGCGTCGCCATTATTGGAGCCACCGGACAGGTGGGTACGGTCATGCGCACGGTGCTGAGCGAGCGTAACTTTCCCGTCAACGAGATTCGTTTCTTCAGTTCGGCCCGTTCGGCCGGCACCAAGCTGGAGTGGAAGGGCGAGTCCATCGAGGTCGAGGACGCTGAGGGAGCTGATTTCAGCGGCATCGAGATTGCCCTGGCCTCGTCGGGCGCCATCTCATCGAGAGTGCTCGCCCCGAGACTGGTGAGCGCGGGGGCGATTGTCATTGACAACTCCTCGGCGTGGCGAATGGATAAGGACGTGCCGCTGGTCGTGCCCGAAGTGAACGGCCATGCACTTCGGTCGATCCCCAAGGGAATCGTGGCCAACCCCAACTGCACCACCATGGCGGCCATGCCCGTGCTCAAACCGTTGCACGTCGCGGCAGGGCTTCGTTCGCTGACCGTGGCGACCTATCAGGCGGTGAGCGGTTCGGGCCGCGAAGGGGTCGACGAGCTCGCCAGTCAGTTCGAATCTTCTCTCGAGGGCGACGTGCGGGCCCTCACCTTCGACGGCGGCGCGCTGAGCAGTGACACCGGCCTTAAGTTCCCGACCACCATCGCGCACAACGTGATTCCTTTGGCCGGAGCGATCGTCGATGATGGTTCGTTCGAAACCGGTGAAGAGCAGAAGCTGCGCTTCGAGAGTCGAAAGATCTTGGAGATTGACGACCTGCTGGTCGACGCGACGTGCGTACGGGTTCCCGTGTTTACCGGGCACTCGTTGGCGATCACGGCGAGCTTTGAACGTCCCCTCTCACCAAGTGAAGCGATGGCGCTGTTGCAAGACGCGCCCGGGGTCGTGCTGCACGACCTGCCCACGCCGCGCCTAGCCGCCGGCCGCGACGCCACGTACGTCGGGCGAATTCGTCACGCCGAAACGGTCGCCAACGGCCTTTCCTTGTTTCTAAGCAGCGACAACTTGCGCAAGGGCGCCGCCCTTAACGCGGTGCAAATCGCCGAAGCGCTCTTGGCGCTGCGTTAGTCGCCGCCGTCGCGACCAATCTGGCGGCGCGCCAAGTTGACGCAGTGATCGCCGAAGCGCTCATAGAAACGAGCGATCAATGCCAGTTCTACGGCCACCGGCAACACCATCGACCCCGACGTCAACTCGGCGGTGAGCGAGACGTGCAGGTCATCGAGTTCGTCGTCGATGTCCTCGATCGCNNATCATCGACGCCACTTCGCCCATTCGTTCGACGAGTCCGCGGCTGCGCGGTGACATCTCGTTACCGAGGCCGCGCGCGGCGCGCCGGGCGATGTGTTCGGCGAGATCGCCATTGCGCTCGATCTCGGGCAGTATCCGAATCAGGATCACGAGCATTCGTCGCGACTCAATGCCGAGCGATGTCTCGTTCAACAGTCGCGTTTCCGCCACGGCCACCATGGAGTCCACGAGATTGTCAATGACCTCGTCTTGATCAACGATGCGCTTGGCCAGTTCGCGGTCGTTGGCTAACAGGGCGTGGGTGGCGCCGGCGATTGCCTCGCCGACCAGCGCGAAGACCTGCACGGTCTGCTGGCGCAACTCCGGAGTCACGCCCACGTCGGAGATCTCCAGCTTGGCGGGCTCCCGGGCGGATCCAAATAGGCGAGGCATGGCCAAAGGTTACCGCCGGGTCACAGTACTTCTCTAGGGTGGATGCATCAGGCAGAAAGGTTGAAACAATGTTGGGATTCATCTGCGGCGTCGCCGGTCTGCTGGTGGGCGCAGCAGCGACGTGGGCCTATTCAATGAAACACGCGCAGTCGTTGCGTGACGGCGCCGTTCAGGCGAAGTCCGACCTCGCCGTGCGTGATTCTCAGCTCGCCGCCGTCAACGAGATGTTGATTCGCGAGCGTGACGAACGCGAAAGTTCGCTAAAGAACATGGAGCTTACGTTTGAGAATCTGTCGAACCGGGTACTGGCGAATACGGTGGAGCAGTTCAACAGCTCCCAGGAGCAAGTACTCAAGGAACGTGACTCGAAACTCGATCTGACGCTCAAGCCCCTCGAGTCGCTGCTGGACGAATACAAGAAGAATCTCGTTGAATTCAATAAGGAACATACCGGTGCGCTCTTCGACGTGAGGAATCGGGCGACGGAGTTACTCGTGGCGCAGCAAAGGACCCAGGACGAGACGCGTCGACTCAACCAATTGCTGGGTCGAGGTGATCAGCGCGGCCACTGGGGCGAGGTGCAACTGGCCAACGTTATGGACGCGTCGGGACTGCGACGCTACATTGACTACGACCTGCAGGTCTCGGGGGTCAACGACGCGGGTCGTTCACTAAGACCCGACTGCGTGGTCAAGATGCCCAACGAAGCCAGCATCGCCATCGACGCGAAATTCCCCTTCGACGCGTTCGAGGCGGCCCTCGCCACCGACGACGCCGAACAACGTCGCGTGAAGCATTTGGAGCACGCGGCCGCGCTTCGCGGTCACGTCAAGGCGCTAAAGGAGAAGTCCTACTGGGAGGTCATCTCGCCGGCGCCCGAATTTGTGGTCTGTTTTGTGCCGAGCGACTTCGCCATCACGGCGGCACTTGATGCTGATCCTCAGCTGCTCGCTTTTGCCGCGAAGGAACGAGTCCTTATCGCCGGACCCACCAATCTCCTATCGCTGCTGTGGTCGGTCGCGATGGTACTGCGTCAACATCACGCCAGAATTAACGCCGAAGACATTCTCGAAGCCGCGAGCAACGTGGTCGATCGCATTCGTCTCGTCGCTGAGCCCATTGCGAAAATGGGCAAGTCGCTCGAAGACTCCGTTGATTCGTATAACAAGATGTTGAAATCAGTCGAGGCGCGATTGATTCCCGCGGCGCAAAGAACGCGCGATTTGGGTGGCGCCCAGGGAGTAAAGCCGCTGCCCGAGTTGAGTTCCGTTGATGAGCCCGTTGGTCAACTCAATAAAGAGAAGTGGGGCGTGGGACCCGATAATCTGCTACCCGAAGGAATCTCGGAGATTCTCGAACTCGAAGAGTTCGACGGGGAGCTGTAGCCAACTTCACGCGGTCCGTCATTTTCCTACAGTGAGTAAGTTCTTACGACGTGGCCCGCACTCGCGCTCAGCGTCGTCGTCAGTCCTTCTGGCTGAGCATCGCGATCGCGATTACCCTGCTCGCGCTGCTCTTCGCCCACGACGTCAATCGGGCGGCCCACAACTCACTGAGCCCTCGGCGAAGCGAGAATCGAAGCTTTGGCCTGCTGGCCAACACCCTGATCTCCCAGGAGAACAGCTTTGACGTCCGGCTTCGCTACCTGCTGGCCAATGGCCAGACGCTCACCCGGTCCGTCTTCGCAGCGCGTTTGTCCCAACTGGCCGACCAGTTGGTCCTCTGGCCGACCGAGGCCCAGGAGGTGCGGCGCCCCGTGCTGGCCCACGACGTGAACGACGTCCTGGCTCGGGAGACCGAGCAGCGATTCGATGACTACCAGGAGATATTGACCGACGTCGTTGGTTCACTGCGCCTGCCATCAAAGACCCTGCCTTGGCCGAGCGCGAGCACCGGCGTCGTGAATACCAATGCGGCGCAGGCGTCGCTGGTCGCGACCAACCAGCAGTGGAGTTCGCGTCGCCGCTCGCTCGTAGGGGAACCCGGTCGCGTGACGCTCGCCGCGACGACCAAGGGGGTGGCCCTACTGGATCTCTCGGCGGACGTGCTTACGCTGCGCACGTCGCCCACGCTGACGGCCACCCGGGGCGTGGGCATCGCCGCCGTCTCGGTGTCGCCGTCGCCCCTGCCCGCCGTGGCCGGCGAGCTGCTGCTGCCGCCGGCCAGTTCCGTGCGTCTCGGTGTCTCGGTACTCAACGCGAATTACATTGACCAACCGATATCGCTCACGGTCACGATGATCCCGATGAATGGCCGCGGCCTTCGTCAAAGCCAAACCATGTCGACCGTCCTGGGACCGCTGGAGTCGTTCGCCTTCGTCCCCAAATTGCTCAACACGCAGGCCAGCGAACAAGCGACGCTGATAATCAAAGTCGCGGGTGCGCCGAACGCTCTAAATATGACGCGTTCGCGGATCTATCACGTCGTGATGTCACCTTCGGGAAACACGCCGCCGAATTGACTTACTGGCCGGTTCGCTACGATGGACGTGGCCCTATGTTGAAGTGAGGAACAGTGAAGCAGTCAATTACCGTGACCGACAATCGCAGCGGTGAGACGCTCGAGATTCCCATCGAGAACGGCGGTGTCGCCGCTCACGATTTCTCCAGGGCCGTTCCTGGCGTGTGGTTCTACGACCCCGGCTTCATGGCCACCGCGATGGCCGAGTCGGCGATTACCTATATCGATGGCGACGCCGGAATACTGCGGTACCGCGGCTACCCGATTGAACAACTCGCGGAGCATTCGACCTACCTCGAGGTGGCCTATCTCTTGAACCACGGTGAACTGCCCACGGCCGATCAGTCCGCCGCGTGGAACGAGGAGATCACGTACCACACCTACATCCACGAGAACGTTCGCAAGCGCTTCTTAGAGGGCTTCAACTATGACGCCCACCCCATGGGCATGCTGGTTTCCGCGGTCGCCGCCATGTCGACGTACTACAAGGACGCCAAGGAACTTAACGACCCCGAGACCCTTCACCGTCAGGTGGTTCGTCTCATCGCCAAGATGCCCACGCTGGCGGCCGCCTGTCACCGCTTCTCGGTGGGCATGCCCTTCGTGTACCCCGACAACTCGCTCGAGTACGCGCAGAACTTCCTCTCGATGATGTGGAAGGTCGCCGAACCGCACTACGTACCCAACCCCGTTCTGGCGCACGCTCTCGACGTGCTGTTCATCCTGCACGCCGACCACGAACAGAACTGCGGCACCACCGCGATGCGAATTGTCGGCTCATCGCACGGCGATCCCTACTCCGCGACGGCCGCCGCCACGGCGGCGCTCTACGGACCGCGTCACGGCGGGGCCAACGAAGCAGTGGTGAAGATGCTGACCAAAATTGGCAGCCTGGACAACGTGAACTCCTACATCGAATCGGTAAAGGAAGGCAAGGTCCTCCTGGAGGGGTTCGGTCACCGGGTCTATAAGAATTTCGATCCGCGCGCCACGATCATCAAGAAGACGGCCGACGACGTCTTCGCGGTGACGGGCAAGAACCCCCTGCTCGATATTGCGCTGAAGCTCGAGGAGGTCGCGCTGAAGGACGATTACTTCGTCTCGCGTCATCTCTATCCCAATGTTGACTTCTACTCGGGATTGATCTACCAAGCGATGGGCTTTCCGATGGAGATGTTCACGGTACTGTTCGCCATTCCCCGCACGTCGGGTTGGCTGGCCCACTTCCAAGAGCTGCTCGATCAAGACGTCAAGATTGCGCGCCCGCGCCAGCTCTACATTGGTGCCGAAGTGCGCGACTACGTGCCGATGGCGCAACGTACGTAATCGTTAATCAAGGGGGGCTCTAGGTTCGACCGGCCCCGTGCGTCGGGCTGATGATTCGCGTCAGTCCCTCTTGGACCATCGAGACGCACAGTTCGCCCGCTCGGTTATAGATGAAGCCGCGCGCGAGTCCTCTTCCGGCGTGCGCGATGGGTGAGTCGATGTCATAGAGCAGCCATTCGTCGGCGCGCAGTTGGCGATGAAACCACATGCAGTGATCGAGACTGGCGGCCATGAAGACATCGTCGTCCCAGCGCATCGAATGCGGGGCCAGGATCGCGTCGAAGAGGCTCATGTCGCTCGCGTAGGTGACGACGCAGGCGTGCAGGAGCGGATCGTCGGCCAACTGTCCGTCGGCCTTGATCCAGAGTTGCTGGCGGGGCTCCTTGTTGTGCTTGGAACTCCACGGGATTTCACCGATGAATCGCTGGTCAATCGGGTGCTGGCGCTTGAACCATTCGTCGTTGCTACCAAATTCAGTGAGCAGACGTTGCGACATGGGTTCGATTGTCTCGGGCCCGGGCACGTCGGGCATCAAGAACTGGTGCTCGAAACCGACCTCCTCGGTATGAAAACTGGCCTGCATGTTGTAGATGGCTCGGCCGTGCTGGATCGCGACGACGCGTCGGGTGAAGAAACTCTTGCCGTCTCGGATGCGGTCGACCTCGTAGAGGA
>PLXU01000134.1:11800-11956 GCA_003151555.1 Acidimicrobiaceae bacterium
AGGAACTCTAGGGCTTCGGACATCTGTCCATTCTGGCACTCGCAGCCTCGCCCCGAAGCTGTCTATTGGCCTCGAGATTGACCTTCGACACTAACGAGAGACGCCAACGACCGAACTAGAATCGTCACCGTGCCAAAAAACCTTCGTGAATTTATG
>PLXU01000051.1:0-8649 GCA_003151555.1 Acidimicrobiaceae bacterium
CACGAATTCTCCGGTGGTCAGCGCCAGCGCATTGGCTTCGCCCGGGCGCTGGCGCTCAATCCGCGAATGATCGTGGCCGACGAGCCCGTCTCGGCCCTCGACGTCTCGATCCAAGCCCAGATATTGAACCTGATGAAGGGGCTGCAGAGGGAGCACAACCTCTCCTACGTGTTTGTAAGCCACGACCTGGCGGTGGTCTATTACATGGCCGACAGCATTGGCGTCATGTACTTGGGCAAGATTGTCGAGATCGGTGACGCCGAATCGGTCTTTCGTGCACCCGCCCATCCCTACACCCAGGGTCTTTTGGACGCGGTGCCAGTGCCCGATCCGGCCGAGGCCCGTAGCCGCCACGGCCGACAGGTGACCGGTGAACTGCCCTCGGCGATCAACCCGCCGTCGGGCTGTCGTTTCCGTACGCGTTGTCCGAAGGCTCAGGAGATCTGCGCCGTCGAGGAGCCCCAGTTCCAGAGTTTCGCAGTCACCCACCAGGCCGCCTGCCACTTCCCGCTGCAGACTCCCGTGACCGTGGCCGCGCGGCCGCGGTCCGCCCAGAGCTGAGAGCGCGTTACGGCGATTCGAGGGCGATGGCAGTTTTCGTGGAGCCCGTCACGACGCATTGCCCTTCCTGGGTGTCGACAACCCTCTGGCCAACGGGCCTAGCGCTCGAGCAGGCGAACTTCGAAGGCATCGCGCATCGCGTCGCCGATGTAGTTGATGGCCACGATGACCAAGATGAAGATGGTGGCGAGCGGGTAAATTTGCCACCAGTAGCCATTGGAAATGTTCGCGGTGCCGTTTTGCAGCATCGTGCCCCAGTCCGTCTGGGGGGTCTGGATGCCCAGGCCTAAGAAGCCGAGGGCGGAGAGGGCCAGGATGGCGTCGGCCACGGCAAAGGTGCCGGTCGTGACGATGTTGCTGATGGAGTTGGGAAAGACGTGACGGCGGATGATATGCCATTTGCTCGCGCCCATCGCCGTCGCCGCTTGGGCGTACTCCAACTGTCGAATGAGCAATGCGTCACCGCGAATTATTCGCGCGTTGCCCCACCAGCCGGTGATGCCGATGATGATGATCAAGAACGTCGTCGAGCGCGAGTAGATGGTGATCAGGGTGATGAGCAAGAACAGGTAGGGAATCGAGAGGAACGCGTCGAGCAGGCGCATCATGGCGCCGTCGACGACGCCGCCAAAGAAACCGGCCACCATGCCGTACAGGGTGCCCACGAAGATGGTGATCATGCCGGCCAAAATGCCCAGCGTCAGCGAGTACTCCCCGCCGTAGAAGATGCGCCCCATTTCGTCGTAGCCGGAACCGTCGATGCCGAGCCAGTGCGACCACGAGGGTGCTGCGTTCCACTTCGCGTTGAGGGCGAGGGCCTGGTCGGTCTGGTTCGTGTGGTGCAGCATCGGAACGATGAAGCACGCGGCGGTGATGAGAATCAGATAGCCCACCGAGGCAATCGCGAGTTTGTTGTGGGTGAAAATGCGCAAGCGCTGCTTCCACATGGGAACGATGGCGTCATTCGCGTTGAAGGGTGCGTCCAAGTTCACTTCGTCGAAGCCAATGGTCGCGACCGCGGGCTCGGGCAGCATTGTCACCGAGAAGATCCTTCGATGCGAATGCGCGGGTTGACGACGCCGAGCATGACGTCGGCCAAGAGGTTGCCCATCAACGTCAAAATCGAGACCAACAGGGTGATGCCGAGCACAGTGGGAATGTCAATGGTCGTCGCCGCGTTGACGGTCTGGATTCCGAGTCCGCTGTAATTAAAGACGCTCTCGACAATGAGCGCCCCGCCCAAGAGACCGGGCAGATACAGGCCCAGGATGGTGACGATCGGCCCCAGGGCGTTGCGAAAGGCATGGCGCATGAGGACTCGCCGGCTGCTGCAGCCCTTGGCCTTGGCGGTGCGCACGTAGTCCTGGACTAAGACCTCAAGTACCGTGCCTCGCATGTAACGGCTGAGCGCCGCCACCCCCGCGAGGGTTAGGCACGCGACGGGCAATATGAAGCCCACCGGGTCGGTGAACATAGCCCACGGCGACACCCCTGAGGGCGGAGAGGCCGGAAGATGGGGCCATTTGAAGGCGAAGGCCTGCAGCGAGAGCATGCAAAGCAGGAAGAGCGGCATGCCGTAGAGCACGAAGGCCGTGCCGGTCGCCGCATAATCAGCCACGGAGTTGCGGCGTGACGCTTGGAAGATGCCCAGCGGGATGGCAATGACGATGGTCAAGAAGAGGGACGACGCGGCGAGCCAAATCGTGCGAGGTACGTAGAGCGAAATGATTCCCCACACGGACAAGTTCTGCTTGTAGGAGTGTCCCAGGTTGAAGTGGCCGAACACCTGGACGAGGTAGTTCCAGAACCGTACGACGTAGGGATGATTCATGCCGTTTTGTACGCCCCAGAGGTGCACCCCGGCCCGGGTGGCGTGTGTACCCAATACGGCAAAAGCTGGCGCCAAGATACCGCCGGGTTGAAAGTAGGGCAGGGTGAAGGTGACGAGCATCACGATCATTAAGACGAAGAATGCCTGTACAAGCCGACGAAGCACGTACGTAAACATGGGGAAAGTGTAGCAGCGCAAATAACGCGAATTAGAGCGTCATCGGCACGCCGCGGGTCTCTAATTTAAGACGATCTTTGTGCGGTTACTAAGAAGAAGACCCCCCTCGCGGGGGGTCTTCTTCTTAGTACTCATGCTTCAGATTCCCTACTTGAGGAACATGTACTCCGGCATGAAGTTCTGAAGTGGGTTGGCCGCAAGTCCGGAAAAGCCGTTCACCTTCGTGGCCGACAAGGTCTTGAGGAACTCAGTGGTAGAGGTCGCCTCCGGCTGGTACAACACGGGCAGCTGTTGGGCCGCCGCGGTTGAGTACGCCTTGAGGTTGGCCGTGCCGAAGGTCGTTGCCTTGATGTCACTGGTCATGATTGCGTTGGAGTAGGTTCCCACGTTGAATCCACCACCTGGGGCGAAGAGGGTCTCACCCGACGGGTAGTAGTCCGGAGCGTAGCTCCAGCCACCGCCCCACGAGCAGATCTCAAACTTCGTACCCGTCTGGCAGTCAGCGATCACGGTGTTGAACGTGGCTGTGGAGTGCGAGAACTTGATGCCGATCGAGGCCCAGTCCGCCAACTCGGTGTTGAACGTGTCGTCCAACGAGGGTGTGCCGCTGGCCCAGACAATCGAGAAGCTCAACGTGGCGCCCTTGGCAATGCCGGCACCGCAGTCACTAGCCGCCGTGCCCGGCGCCTCACAGGTGTCCACCCCACCGACCAGCTTCCAACCGTGGCTCGTCAAGAGGGCCTTGGCGGTCTTCAGGTTGAAGGGGTAGGGGTTGGCCACGGGCTCGAGACGCATGGGCAATCCGCTCACCGAGGTGGGAGCGTTGGGTGGCAGGGGACTGTCAATCGGGACTCCGTAGCCCTTGTCGACCTTGTCGATGATGTTGATCTGGTCGACGGCCTCTTGTAGCGCCTGGCGGATGTAGAGCTGCGCGACGAGCGCGTGCTTGGGATCCTTAGGACTGAAATTGAACGGCGCGTAGTTGAAGGCCCAGGGGAAGCCGGTTGCCAGGTTGTACTTAGCCGACACAGCCGACCAGTTGGCACCAACTTTTCCGGGCGACGGAGCGTTACTCGTGAGTACAGTCGGGTCAACGAAGCCCGCCGTGATGTTGCCGGTACGAAGTGCCGTCTCCTCCGCATTGGCCGTCGTGAACGCTTCTTCCTTTACGAAGTCAATGCCTTTTTGGGCCTTCACGGGGCCAGAGTAGGTCTTGTTCGGAACGAAAGTGGCGTTACCCAGGTCGTCCATCGCGGTCAACTTCCAAGGTCCGTCGGCGCCGCTGGTCCACAGCGCGTCGGGGAAGTTGGTCATGGTGGAGGACTGCTTGTCGAGGTACTTTTCCACAGCCTTGCAGGCCGCGTCAGTCGCCGCGGTGCCGTAGGCACCGGTCGCGCAGGTTGACGTCTTGCCCGGGGCAGTGATGTCCCATGTGTTAGGCATCGGAGTCAACTCTGAGAGGTAGTTGTACAAGATCCAGCCTGGGTTCACCGACGTGGTGAACTTGATGGTCACGGTGTTACCCGAGCCAGTGGCGCTAGCCACCTGGTCAGGGATGCCGTAGCCCTTGTTGTAGCCACAGTAACTGGTGGGGTCGGCCTTATACATGTTCAGGTAGAACATCACGGACTGGGCGTTGACGGTCTGACCGTCGGCGAACTTCCAACCCTTCATGTTGATGGTGATCGTCTTGTTGCCATTGCTAAAGACGGGCGCCTTGGCGGGCGAAATGTTGTAGTCAACGGCAGCCGAACCAGGTGTACCGAACCAGTACACAGGACGGTAGGTCATCTCCTGGAACTGGCTCAAGGTAGCAACCGAGAAGTTTGCGCAACCGAGGTACGGGAAAATGTAGTTTGGAGCGGCGCCCGGAAGTTCCGCGAAGGTTATCGTGTTCGAATTCGTACTCGTGGTGCTGCTCGCGCCACTGGCGGTCGGAGCAATCAGTCCCAAAGACAACGAACCGGCTGCGGCGCCGACCGTGACTAGGAACCGAAGCTTTTGTCTTAATTGCATGTTGATATTGCCTCCCCGTACCACCGAAATGGTCACGTCCAATTTGCCCACCCGTATCGGATGATTGTTGGCAACTGTATCGGGCGATGTGGGTTGACACAAGTTCATGAAGGTCGGATAATTGTGACAATGACGTAATGAACACCCATCATTTGTCCGAGAATTTGAAAAACCCCCGAATTATTGGCTTTTAGTTGGTTCGGAGCCTAACGACCTCAGTAGTGATCGAGGTTGCGTCAGGATGGTCAAAGACGAAACCGCTTTCGAGCAACGCCGTGGGCATGACTCGTTGGCTCGCGAGTATCGCTTCGCTCGTTAACTGCGCTCCCAACACGACCTTGAGCGCGGCGGCGGGGGTTCGCACGATCGCGGGTCGATGCAGGGCCCGGGCCAGGCTTCGCGCGAACCGGGCGTTGGTGAGCGGGGTCGGGCACACCAGATTGACTGGTCCCGACGTTGGATGATCAATGACCCACAGGATGGCTCGCACTTCGTCTCGCAGCGAGATGGGGCTGAGCCACTGACGCCCGTTGCCAAGAGGTCCTCCGAGGCCGAGACGAAACAACGGCAACTGGCGCTTGAGGGCGCCCCCGAGTCGACTCATCACGATACCCGTGCGAAGGTTGGCGACGACCGTGCCCTGAGTGCGCAGCGGCGCCGAGGCGGCCTCCCACTTGGTACAGAGTTGGGCGAGAAAGTCCTGGCCCGACGTCGACGATTCGTCGAGCACTTCGTCGCTGCGTGAACCGTAGACGCCAATGGCCGAGCCGCTGAGCAATTGTGGAGTGCTCGAGGACATGGAGCGCAACGCACTGATCAGTAACGTCGTCGCGTCGAGGCGAGAGCGCTGTAGTTCGTCCTTGCGCGCCGCGTTCCAGCGTCGGTCGGCGATGCCGGCGCCGGCCAGGTTTACCACCGCGTCAAAGCCGCCCACTCTCGCGAGGTCACGGTCGTCGACGATTTGACGGCGCGGGTCCCAACGAATGACCGCGTCTGTTGTTGCCGCGCTCTCGGGTCGAACAAAGCGCACCACCTCATCGTCGCGTTCGAGCAGCGCCTCGACCAGCGCCGAGCCAATGAAACCCGTCGAGCCCGTTACACCAACGCGCATCGCTGTTCCCAGAGTTCGTGGATTAATGGGGCCAATTGATCGGGAGCCGACAGGTGCGCACCATGGCCGACGTTGCGCAACTCGCGCGAGGAGATTATTGGGTTGATGCGCGATAACTCCGCGCTGAGGGCGCGGTGGTACTCGGGCCGCATGCGGTCGCCGTACACGTACACGCACGGGGTCGTGAGTCGGGTGATCTCAAAGGGAGGGTGCATCGTCAGAATCGTCAGGTCGCTCAGGAGTCCTGGACCGTCGAGCCGGCGCGACTGGCGTTCGCTGTCGCTCAGCCGCTCCCAGGCACCGCGCGAAACCATGCGCTTGAAAAAGTCTTCAACTTCGAGGGCGGCGTCGGTGGTGAGGGGCGGACGTGAACTCTGACGGGCCAGTATCCACGGCAGCGGCGTCTCGTAGACAATCACGAGTTGGCTGAGCGCCGGCTCGGCCACGGCGGCGCCCAAGGCAACGACACCGCCGTAGCTGTGGCCGAAATAAAGCACGGGACCGCGCAGGGCCTCGCGCCGCGTGACCGCGAGCAGATCGTCAATGTGGCGTTCGAGCGATAGGGGACCCAGGTCCCGAGACTTTTGGTAGCCCCGACGGTCGTAAGCCACGACGTCGAAGTTCTCCAGTCGACGAGCGAGGCGACCGAAGGAGGCGCCGCGGTCGAGGCCGCCGTGCACGCAGATCAGGGTGGCTTCGGGTTGGGGCACCCGGCGCTCGGCGACCATCAAACCCGCGACCGGCGTGTCGTGCGCATAGCGAAGTGTGGCCGGGACCGTGGGCGTGGAACTCACAGAGAAAACCTACCGGTTCTGATTGGATTCATCTCCATACAATTGCTGTTGGCGCCCCTAGGCTGGAGGGGTGAGCGCACCCGTCGACCCTTCCTCGTCGATATCGAATAAGGGTTCTTTCGGGCCCAACGCCTGGCTAGTTGACGATATGTACGACCGTTTCCTCGCCGACCCGTCTAACGTGTCAGAGAGTTGGCGAGAGTTCTTCGCCGATTACCAGCGTTCGACCGTTCCCTCGGTCGCGGCCGCGGCGTCGAAGGCGTCCGCACCGACGCCGACGCCGTCCGTGGCCATTGATAGTGAGGCAACGCCGTTGCGCGGGGCGGCGGCGCGCCTCGTGACCAACATGAACGCCAGTCTGAGCGTGCCGACCGCGACCAGCGTGCGCAGCGTGGCGGCGCGCTTGCTGGAGATCAACCGGGCGGCGCTCAATGAGACGCTTGCGCGCTCGAGCGGCGCGAAAGTGTCGTTCACGCACTTCATTGCCTACGCCATTGTCAAGGGATTGGTGGCGATTCCCTCCATGAACGCCTCCTTCGTCGAGGCGGTCGATCAAAAGGGTACGCCGGGCGTTCGCCATCACGAGCACGTTGGTCTAGGACTCGCGGTCGACGTGCAGCGCCCCGACGGCTCGCGCAATCTTTTGGTGCCAGTCATCCGCGACGCCGACACCTTGGATTTCCGGGGCTTCTTGCTGGCCTACGAAGACCTGGTGCGCAAGGTGCACTCCGGTTCCTTCGGCGCCGATGACTTTATGGGAGCCACGGTCTCGCTGACCAACCCCGGCACGATCGGCACGGTGCAGTCGGTGCCGCGCCTGATGGCCGGCCAAGGGGCGATCTTCGGCGTCGGTGCGCTCGGTTGGCCCGCCGGTTTCGAAGCGGCCGATCCGCGCGCCCTGGCCGAACTGGGGGTTGGCAAAGTAATGACCCTGACCTCGACGTACGACCACCGCATCATTCAAGGCGCCGAATCCGGTCTCTTCTTGAAGTACGTGGCGGAGTGCCTCACGGGCGAGCACGAATTCTACGACCAGGTCTTTGCCTCGCTCGGCGTGGCCTACGAGCCGGCGCGCTGGGCCAAGGACCACAACCCCGCGGTCGGCGAAGGCGAGCACGAGCGGATCCTCAAGCAGATCCGCGTCCAAGAACTCATCAACATGTACCGCGTGCGCGGCCACCTCAATGCCCACCTCGATCCGCTGCATAGCGATCCACCGGTGCTGCACTCCGAACTCGACCTCGCCACGTACGGTCTGACGATGTGGGACCTGCAGCGACGCTTCGTGGTGAGCGGTTTGGCCGGACGCAGCGAGGCGACCCTCGAGGAGATCCTTGCGATCCTGCGCGACGCCTACTGTCGCACGATCGGCATCGAGTACGGCCACATCATGGACCCGGTACAGAAACGTTGGATCCAAGAACGGGTCGAGGGAGTCAATCTGTCGATGTCGATCGACGAGCAGCACCGAATCCTGGAAGGACTCAGTGAAGCCGAAGTCTTCGAACGTTTCTTGCACTCGCGTTACGTGGGCCAGAAGCGATTTGGACTCGAGGGGGCCGAGTCGACGATCGTCGCACTGCGCACCATTCTCGACGTCGCCGCCGACCAGGGCACCAAGGAGGCGGTCATCGGCATGGCGCACCGCGGGCGGCTCAACGTGCTCGCCAACGTCGTGGGTAAGTCCTACAGCGACATCTTCTCGGAGTTCGAGGGCAACCTGGACCCGGAAAGCGTCCAGGGCAGCGGCGACGTGAAGTACCACAAGGGCGCGCGCGGCGTGTTCAAGAACCCCCGTGGCGCGACCATTGAAGTCTCCATGGCTTCGAATCCCTCCCACCTTGAGGCCGTCAGTCCCGTGGTCGAGGGCATCGTTCGCGCCAAGCAGGATCTGGTCCTTCGCCCGACCGACGGCACGCAGAGTACGGTGATGGCCGAGCACTTCCCCTACCTGGCGATCTTGATTCACGGCGACGCGGCCTTCTCCGGTCAGGGTGTGGTCGCCGAAACGCTGAACCTCTCGCAGCTCTCGGGTTACTACGTGGGCGGCGCATTGCACATCGTGATCAATAATCAGGTGGGCTTCACCACCGCGCCGGAATCGGCGAGGTCGAGTGTCTATCCCACCGACGTGGCCAAGATGATCCAGGCGCCGATCT
>PLXU01000051.1:8702-8930 GCA_003151555.1 Acidimicrobiaceae bacterium
GTGACATCTCCATCGAAGAGGCCGAGGCGGCCCTCGATGACTTCAATACCCGTCTGCAGAATGTGCTCGACGAAGTGCGCACCGTACCGGTGCCCGAGCTGAGTGCCGTGCCGGTGAGCGACGTGCCCGTCGATGCCGCGGCGCCCGAAACGGGCGTCAAGCGCGCCACGCTGCTCGAAATCGCCAAGGCGACCATCACCGCACCCGAGGGCTTCACGGTGCACCCGA
>PLXU01000097.1 GCA_003151555.1 Acidimicrobiaceae bacterium
AGTACACGCCGTGAGCGGGCAGAATGGCCAAGCTCAACATAGAAAATCCGGCGAAGATGCACCCAGTGGCGAGCCAGCCCTTGAACTCGTCCGACCTGGCATCGGACTGATTCGAGAGTCGCCAGGCCGCGATTACGAACAGCGGTGCGCCGAACAGTTGAAGCAGGGAGGACATCGACTGCGGCCACAGAACCCTGTCGAGCAGGCCGGTGTGTGCGATAGGAACAAGCGGAACGAATACGACAATTGCCCCTACGGCGATCACGGCGGGAACGACCAATTCGTACGGGACACGATGCCAAACCTTCGCGGGCCGCGACTTCTGAGCGCCGCAGCTACTCGCCCAGACCAGGTACCAGCCCGACAGCACCCTTGTAACGCCTGTTCCCCACACTTGAATTTGTTCACTTAGCCCCGCGCTGATCAGGTGGGGAACAAGCAGACCGGGAACCACGTCAAACAAGGTGTGGACCCAGGCGAGCAGGATCACTGCGTAAAGGATCAGGAGGTCAGCCACATTACCCGAGCGGCGATATCGTCCGACTTCGAGGAGGGCGACCAGCGTTCCGATGAGCGCCACCGAGGTATCAAGGACCGAGTCAGCAACCGGGGCGTGATGGTTGATGAGCGTGTTGGGGTCGAGCGCGGCCAGTACGATTACTCCCGCGCAGAGGCCGAGCGCGACCCAGTTCCTTAGAATCCCCCGATTCATAGCGGAAGTGTAGGTGGTGAAGCGGTCGGAAGTGGTGAGAAATTTCAACGTTGAGAAAAACCAACGCCGCCTCCTATCCCTATTGTGCCTCTCGCGCCTAGCATTTTGATCGCAATTCGTTTTCGAGCGATTTGGGGGCAACATGTTGGTTACCGCTTTCGGTTGGAGTCTGGTAACGGTGGGATTTTCCTTTGCCCTACTCCCTGGCCTACGTAGTCTGCATTTCCTGGTCGTGGACAGCAAAATGAGGCGACTTTCTTATGCCTCGTCGGGGGGGCAAGGACGTGCAGTCGACGTCTGCCCATAACTGCGACCAGCGAATCAGTGGATCGATGCTTTCGCCCAATCTGCACGTCTCACCGATGGCGGGATCGGGTAACTGACCCCGCTGCGGGAACGAATCGTGCCGGCGCGCCGGTCCGTGAAACCCGCCACCGTTGGCGGGGGTGACCAGCGACGATTTTTCTAGGAGAGTGGCGAACCTCTGTCCGGAGAGGGAAGCTCGGTCACCAATTCCGCGGTTGGATTTTTTAGTCGGATTGTTGAGGTTTGTGCGCGGACTCACAGGGCTGTCCAAGCCGCCAACCGCCAACCGACGGTTGGTGTCGGAGGCCCGACGTGACAGAAATACCACCTTGCATTGGCGTTTGGATTTATGAAGGATCAAAAGCGTGCACCAATAACACTGGTTACTCAAATACTCATCAATCACGCCCTCTCGTCCATACTTGATTTATGCCCCGACTAATCAATTCCGTGATCGCTCCAGGATTATTGAGCCGTGATCCCCAACCAAATCTTGAAGTTGACAACCGATCGTTTCTGAGACCCTGGACTCTGGATGACATCTCTGTGGTGGTCGAGGCTTATCACGATCCTGAGATTCAGCGATGGATTCCCTATTCGTTCGATGCGGCCGAGGCAGAACAAGTCATAGGTCGGTGGATTGACACTTGGAAAAAGGAGACCGGTGTATGTTGGGCAATTGCGACGCAGTCAGGCAACGCCGCATTTGGGCGATTCGCATTTCAAACCATCGATCTCATCGGAGGCTCCGCCGAGATTGCTTATTGGGTACTACCGCACTCAAGAGGCGAAGGCTATGCGCCACTTGCAACGACTGCTATTTGTAATTGGGCGTTCGATCAACTGGGCCTGCATCGAGTGGAACTAATTCATTCGGTTCATAATGTTGGATCGTGTCGTGTCGCCTCAAAAGCGGGATTTGAACTCGAGGGGACGATGAAAAGTGAGTGTCTCTATAACGATGGGTGGCATGACACGCACTTACACGCACGCGTACGCGAGTAACGAAGTCCAATTAGATGGTGGAAATGGTGGATTGCTTCACTGAGCGGCAATGAACGAATGTCGTGGGTTCGACGTGAACCCCCTGGTGCTTGTATTGCGACACCCGAAGAAAGTCCTCGCATAATTCATCAACGAGATACTTCATACCGATTCGAAAAATGAGCGCACCCTCACTGGTTGGACTTCTAGGTCATGGCTGAGGCTACGGGCCCGTTCAAGGGGCTCGCGCCACAAAGATTTAAGACCAGTTACTGATTTAGTCAACCAATCAATGGCCGCGCTCGGCGCTTCTGACGAGGCCACAAATGTGCAGTCGCGGTCGAGCAACATCCGTTGCGCGCTGAGGTAGGCAATCGCCCCGACCTGGTCATGAATGTTGCCCAGGATTCCTTGCGCCTCCTCGAGGGTCGTCGCCACCGTCGTCGCCCGCTCGCCCAAGTAGGAACTCGCGACCTCGGCGCAGTAGCGGCCGCGCTTGGTGAGGATCCGAATTTGGTGCAGCTCAAGGTTGGTTGGATGAGGACCATAGTGGTCCACCGTGTGAAAGAGCGACGAGAGGGTGGCGTTGAGACCGGGGTGCAGGACCTCATTCGCTGGTCGCGACGCGGCCGGGCGAAGTGGCGGGTCTAGTACGGCGGCACTCAGTCCATGAACGAACCTGCGATAGCGCTTCGACTTAATCATCTTGCGAACTCGACGGCTCTCCTTGGCTCGCTGGTCGTCAATGGACTCGAGCACAGTGCCATCGAGGGAATGAGACGGCCCGTCGCTCAACGAGCTCAGCAGCTCGTAGAGCACGTCGAGGTCCCTTTCTCGACCGAGTACACCGCCGGCCCATTTGAGATCTGTGCGCAGTTCGCACAGTTCCTTGACCTTGATCACGGGCGCGACAATTTCGAGTTCGGAGCGAAGCCGTCGTGCCTTCACTCGCAGTTGGTGCACGGCTTCGATGTCGTGTCCCTGCAGCGCGAGGGGACCGTACTTGACCAGCCCGGCCGCTTCCTGCGCCAGGATCAGGTGGACAACCTCTGCCGTACTGGGTGAAGGGTTACCAACTTGCTGGCCGAACCTCACTTTTCCCATTGGCCGCCCCTAACTCGATCGCACTCGCGCCCGGATGGCGTTGATCCACTCGAACGCCGACGTGCGGGCTTGGTCGATCTCTGCTCGCCGATCAACGGCGCCCTCTCCCGTGACGGGGTAGGAACCGAGAAACTTGACGCGCGCCAGATGGGCCTGCAGGTCGGCCAGGCAGTCGGCCACCACGTCGTCGGCCACGTGGCCCTCGAACTCGATGACGAAGCAGTACTCGCCGAGACCTCGTTTGGTCGGTCGACTCTCTAACTTGGTGAGGTTGATGTCGCGCGCGGCGAAGCGGCCCAATATCGCGTAGAGCGAACCAGGTCGGTCAGCGTCCTGAAAGCAGACGATCGTCGTGCGGTCGTGCCCGGTCGCGGGCGTGATGTGGTCGCGACCGACCGCGACAAAGCGCGTCTCATTGCCGGGGTGGTCCTCAATATCGCTGGCCAGCGCCACCAACCCGAAGAGGTCGCCGGCGGTCTGCGAGGCCACGGCGGCCCACGGCTCGCTCGACTGTGCGACCTCGTGCGCCGCCTGGGAGGTAGAGGTGGTCTCCTCACTGGTGGCCTTCAACTGGTGCAGAAACGTCCGGCACTGAGCGAGGGCGTGCACGTAGCTCCAGACCTTGGTGACGTCGGCCAGGGCCACACCGGTGCGGGCCAGGAGTTGGAGTCGTATCGGTATGACGATCTCGCGTTCGATCAACAGATCGTGGTCGAAGACCAGCCCGTCGATGGTCGCCGAGACGGTGCCTTCGATGGCGTTCTCCAGCGGGACGAGACCCTGATCCAGCGAACCGTCAGCCACCGCGACCAGGATGTCCGCGATCGAACGCAGCGCCACGGGCTCGACATTGTCCATGGTGCAGACGGCTTCGTGACCAAACGAGCCCTCGGGACCCAGGTAGCCCACGCGCGCACTTGCCATTAAAGGATTCTACTTCGCCCCTCGTGGACTTCAAAAGCCGCGTACTTAAGGCGATGGGGCCCGGGTCTACGATGGTAAGGGGCTAAACGAGAGGTTTTTTGCTATGGGCCACGAGATGTTTAAGTACGACGCCGCGCTGACCGACGCCGTATTTGACTACTGCCGCGAGCGCCTGGCCATGGTGCCGGTGCCACTGGACTTCGGCAGTTTGGCCGCTATTCCCGACCATGCGCTCGACGGCCTCATCTCGCCCGATGGCCACGACCCCGCCAAGATCCTCAACTTCTTCAAGGAGCAGCTGGCCACGTCGGTCGTCTCGATCGACTCGCCGGGATTCTTAGCCTTCATCCCCAACGCGCCCACCAAGAACTCGCTGCTCTTCGACATGGTGGTTTCCTGTTCCGGCCTCAACGGCACCAGCTGGCTCGAATCTGCCGGCGTGGTCGTCGCCGAGAACCAGGCGCTCGCCTTCCTCGCCCAGCTGGCCGGCATGCCGGAAGGTTCCGGTGGCGCCTTCGTGTCGGGCGGCTCCATGGGCAACCTCTCGAGCCTGACCGTTGGACGCGACGTCGGTCGGGGCCGGCGCCCCGACATTGCCCCGCACNNCGCTTCACGCGCGCGCACTTGGAAGCGGCCATGGCGGCCGACCCACATCCGGAGACGGTCATCGGCGTCGTGGCGACCTCGGGCACGACCAACGCCGGCATCGTCGACGACCTCGAGGGGCTCGGCAGTTACGCCAACCAACGCGAGCTCTGGTTCCACGTCGACGGCGCCTACGGCGGCGCCGCGCTCTTCTCGCCCACGCACCGCGACCTGCTGGCGGGCATACGCCACGCCGACAGCTTCGTGGTCGACCCGCACAAATGGCTACTGGCGCCGCTCGACTGCGCGGCCCTGATCTATCGAAACCCCACCGTCGCGAGAAAGATCCTCGCCCAGCAGGCCAGCTACCTCGACATCCTGCACACCGAGGACGACGAGCTCTACGAGTGGAACCCCTCGGACTTCGCCATCCACCTGTCGCGGCGCGCCCGGGGACTGCCCTTCTGGTTCTCCCTGGTCACCAACGGCACCACCAACTACGAAACGGCGATCCAGTCGGCCATCGACCTCGCCCAGCGCACGGTCGCCCTGATCGAGTCAATGGACCACGTCGAGATGGTGCGCCCCTCGAGCCTCTCGATCGTGCTCTTTCGGCGCAAGGGCTGGGACGCGGAGCGCTACACACAGTGGAGCCAACAACTGCTGCGCGACCAGGTCGCCTTCGTCACGCCCACCAAGTGGGAGGGCGAGACCGTCGCCCGCCTGGCGTTCCTGCACCCCGATACGCCCGACGAGATGGTGCACCAAATTCTTGAATCAATGCGCGACTAACGACCCTTGAGCAGCGGATCGGCCGGTTCACGGGTTTTTTCGCCGCGCTTTTTTTGTCGCCGCCAGGCAATCCCGCCCAACGCCTCAAGCACGATCCGATTGCCCAGGTAGGCCGTGATTTCAGCGTGGTCGTAGGGCGGCGAGACCTCGACCACGTCCACCCCGGCGACCGGAGCCTCCATGCCAATGCGGCGCACGGCGTCGAGCAACTGGCGACCGGTGAGCCCGCCCGGCTCGGGCGTGCCGGTGCCGGGAGCCGAACCGGGATCGACCACGTCGACGTCGATTGACAAGAAGACGGCGTCGCAGTCGTTCATCGCCAGGAAAATCGCTTCGTCGAGCACGTCGTCGAGGCCGCGCTGGACGACCTCACTCATCTCGAAGGAGCGCATGCCCTGCTCGGCCATCCAGTCGAGCGTGACGGGCTCAGGCCAGTAGCCGCGCAGGCCAATCTGCAAGAAACGGTCGCCCCGGCAGGCGCCCGACTCAATGAGTCGGCGCATGGGCGTACCGTGTCCGTAGAGCGAACCCATCTGGGTGTCGCCGGTGTCGGCGTGCGCGTCGAAGTGGATGACCGAGACCCGGCCCCAGCCCACGTGGCGCGCGACCCCGGTGACGTCGCTAAGGGCAATCGTGTGGTCGCCGCCCAGGATGATCGGAATGACCCCGGCTTGGGCGACGGACGTCACGCGTGCTTCGAGGGCCGCCAGGGATTTCTCGGTCTCGCCCGAGGGCATCTCCACGTCGCCCAGGTCCACCACACCGAGCGACACCAGCGGATCGAGACCGAGCGCCAGGCTGGGCCGGCGTCCGTCGTGGGGCAAGTAGTCGGTCACACGAATGGCCTGGGGACCGAAACGACAACCCGGTCGGTGCGAGGTGCCCCCGTCGAAGGGCGCGCCGATGATGGCGGCCCCGGCGGTTGACCACTCGGAGACGACGTCGGGGTCGGCCGCCGGCACGCCCAGGAAGGTGGCGTCGGGACCGTACAGATTTCCAATTCGCATGACTCTCCGTTCGGTTCGCCCGCCCGCTCGTACTTGGACCCTACGCTAGCGATATCACGAAAGTTCGCTCCGTCTCGGTCTCACGCGTCATCGCGGCGCCAGCGCCGGCCATCTTCGAGCTCCTGGCCGACCCGCGCCGGCACAGCGAATTTGACGGCTCCTCCAGCGTGCTCAAGGTGAAGCAAGCCCCGCCCCGGCTCTACCTGGGCGCCACGTTCTCAATGGACATGAAGATTCGCGTGGGCTACTCCGTGCGCAACACCGTGGTGGTCTTCGAAGAGTCGAAGGCAATTGCCTGGCACCACATCGCCCAGTTCACGTGGCGTTACGACCTGGAGGAAGTGGCCGGCGCCACCCGGGTGACCGAGTCCTTCAACTACGACAAGCCGTGGGCGCTTCCCATCATCTGGCTCGGCTGGCCCGAGAGGAACCGACGAGCCATGGCTTCAACGCTGGCGCGAATCGATGAATTCCTTACGGGGTCGCGTTGAGCGTCAAGGAGGTGCCCACGTTGAGCAACTCCACCCAGGTCTGACCGGGCGTCAGCGCAATCGCCTGACCGTTGGCCGTTTGGTAGGTGAGCAGGTCGGACTTGGAGGCGCCGCGCGACCACGTGCCCGCCACCTCTCGTCCGCCACTGAAGACGTCGACCTTTCCCGTGCCCTGCAGGTTGGCGTAGGAGGTGAAGGTCCCGATGCCGTTGACGTAGTTCACGAACATGACAATGACGTTCTTGGGCGACTCTCGCGCGCCACTGCCGGTGACGTCCGCCTTGCCGAAGAGGGTCCGGTCCCACGAGGTGGTGGTGGTGTCCCAGGTCCAGGTCGCCGGGTACACGCTCGGGAACGGCACGGTGAAGCTGGTGATCGGTCGACCCGTCGCCTTCTGCGTCGCACTGCGATACGTGAACATCGGTGGCGGCGGGGTCGGCGTGCCGCCCAGCGCGAAGAGCGCCGGGGCGACCGCGAAGAGGTTGTGCGGCGCCTGCAGGTCAGGGTCACGGAACATCGCCGTGCCGGCGCTGGTCTCGTTCACCAGTTTGACGGGGGCCGTCTCGATGCTCGCCACCGCGTAGGGCGCGCCGCCCGAAAAGGCGAAGATGCCGCCGATCGGCCAGACGACCTGGGTGTCGGTGGGGCGCACCGAACGCACGGGTCCCACTTTGGCGGGGGCCTGCGAATTGAAGATGGCGGCCAGACGGGTGATGCCCCCGTTGACTATCTCCTCGTACACCACGTCCGCGCTCTCGACTCCCCACTGGGGCAGCGCCTCGGGCGTGTTCTCGATCTTGACCGTCAACGCCGAGCGAGTCAGCGCGCCACCGCCGGGATCGGGCAGTCCCGTTAGCGGCGCGACGGGGACCGGCACCGTCGTGGTGGTGGTGGTCGTCGTCGCGACCGCGTTGGCCGAGGGGTGACGCTTGATCTGGACAATGACCACGACCACCGCCACGACGACGAGCGCGACCACGATGATGAGGACGTTTTTGCGCATGAAACAAACTTAGTTAGCCGCCACCGGCCCCCGAGGGAGTTGCGTCCGATAAATGGCGGAAAATGACGGTGTGGGGCAACTGGGTCTCGTGGCTGAGGTGCTCGGACCCGGCCACGACGCACCAGCCGGTCGCCACGTAGAAACCGAGCGCGCTGTCGCGCGCGTTGGCCCATACCTGCTCGACGCCCAACGAGCGCAACTCCTTCAGGGCAGCGTCAACCACCAGCCCTCCGTACCCGCGGCCCTGCACGTCCAAGTCAATGGCCATGTAGCGCAACTGGTACGAACGCAGCTCGGGACTAACCGGGGCGAGCGACGAGAACCACGAGGCACTGGCGACCACGCGCGGGCCCAAGAAGCCACCGAAGTGCCGCGAGGCCGCCTCGGCGTCGCGTGGGTCCTCGACGGAACTCTCGGGGTTGTCGGCGCGCAGCACGCGCCGACGCAGTGCGAGCAACTCCTCGGCGCTAACCCGACGCACTTGAAAGTCCGGTGACGCCTCGCTAGACAAGGCTCTTCTTCATGGTGAGCAGTTGTATCGAGGGGTCGCGCTCCATGGTTATGACGTCGCCGGTGTCACTAAATCCCGCGCTCTCGTAGAAGGCGCGCGCCCGGGCCATGGGTCCGGCCACGTGCAGGTACAGGGTGTCTACGCCTTCGCCGCGCGCCCACTGCTCCACTTCTTGGACCAGGAGGTCGGCCACGCCCGAGCCGCGCGCACCCGGCGACACGTACATCGCGTAGAGCCAGCGGGTGCCGGGATGCAGATCGTTCGAACCGCCCGAGACCACGCCAACGACCTGGTCGTCGAGGTAGGCGAGGTAATAGTTCCACTGTCGACACAGCGCCTTCCAGTGGCGCGGCGCCCATGTGCGTGACTCTTCGTACGTCGAGCCGTAGGCCTGGGGCGAGTCGAGCAGGGACTCCAAACGAATGGCGCGCAGCGAGGCCGCGTCGTTCACGCTGCAGTGGCGTACCGTTGGGGTGCCGCTAGTCGTCAAGATTCATTCGTGACGCGACGTTTTGTTCGCCCAAGTTACCCTGGGCGAAATTCTCTCGAACATTGTCGTGATCAACCTCGGGACGATTCTGCGAGAGCTTGGCCTTTCCCTGAATGGAACTGACGTCGATTTCGAGACCCACGATGGCCGTCAACTGATGGCCAATGTAGTCGTGCGGTGAGTCCTCGACGCGCCACGGCGGCGTATTGCCCGATTCAAAGTGGTCGGTCAGGTCGTGCACCAGGCGTGATGTCCACTCGAGGTCGTCGTGAACTCGCAACTGGCCGCGCACTTCGCAGGCCACGTAGTTCCACGTGGGCACGACCCCGGGGCTCTCCACGCGGCTGGGGTAAAGATTCGGTGACACGTACGCGCTGGCGGCCAAGAAGATGGCCAGCACCTCGGTGCCATCGCTGACGGCGCGCCACCAGGGGTTGGCCCGCGCGACGTGGAACCTGATCGTGCGGCGGTCCTCGCTCACGAGCACGGGTACGAACACGCTGGCCATTCCTTCATCGGTGTTGATCACCAACGACCCGGCGCCGGCGTCGCGCACGATTTGCCACGCCGCGTCGTCGTCAACCTTGAAGTGAGGCGGAACGTACATGACCCATTATTTCACGCCTCATCATGCGTAGAAGCCCACTACGAGGGCGCGCGACGCGGCAGTCGGGCCGAATAAATCGAATACCCATCGATTTGTCGTACAACCACGGTGGCGATGGTCACCGCGGCGACCATGGGAATCGCGAGCGCGAATCCGCTGTGCGTCAATTCGAGCACCAGCACCAGTCCGGCCAGGGGCGCCTGCATCACGGCGCCGATCATCGCCGCGGCGCCAATGAGGGCGAAGGCCCCGATTGGAGTGCCGTGCCAAAAGTGCGTCCATACGATACCCAGGAAACCGCCGAGCACGGCGCCGGTGCTGAGAAAGGGCGTGAAGACGCCGCCGGCCGCGCCGGCACCCAACGTCAGTGCGGTCACCATCGGCTTCAACGCGAAGAGCGCGAAGAGCAGGCCAATGCCGCCCAGTCCCAGGAAGGCCTCGTGGGCCATGTCCTTGCCGTTGCCGAAGAGTTGGGGATACCAGATGCCGAGCACGCCGAGCACCAAGAAGGCCGCGGGCATCACCCAGAAGATTGTCGCGCCCGTGGCCCGGTGCGCCGAGACCCAGCCAATGAAGCGCACGTACCACACGGCCAGTAGACCGATCACCAGTCCGGCCGGCAGCGACCACACCATGATCGAACCGCTGAAGTGATAGCTCGGAATGTCGGCGTAGGTCGCGCCGCTGGGCAGGTACACCCAGGCCACCATCGTGGCGATGGCCGAGCAGGCCAGGGCCGGCAACACCGTGGGCAGGGCGAAACTGCCGCACAAGACTTCGGCGGTGAAGATGGCCCCGCCGAGCGGCACGTTGTACACCGCCGCCAGGCCGGCCCCGCCGCCGCAGGCGACCAGCAGCCGACGCTGGGCGGGCGAGAGATTCATCCAGCGCGACAGGACGCTGCCCGAGGCGCCGCCCATCAACTTGGGCGCGGCCTCGCGACCGATCGACGCACCCATGCCGATGACCACTTCGGAGGTGACCGACGTGAGAAAACTCCGTCGCATCGACAGCTGACCGTCACCGCTCCAGATCGATTCGTCGATCTCGGCCTTCTCGTTCTTCAGGTACCGGCGAATGAGGAACCAGGCCAAGGACCCGAGCACGCCGGCCAGCACCAGCGTCGTCACGCGGTGCAGGTCCGACGTCTTGGCGACCGCGACCGCGTAGCTGCCCGAGTGGTAATTGAACGCCACGCGCTCAACCGACGAGAGGATCCACATCAACAAATCGCCGAAGAGACCAGTGGCGATGCCGGTGAGCACCACGGCGACCCAGAAGGTGGGCGTCAGGGCGGCGTCGCCGTCGTGGGTGACGTTGGGTTGCTCCATTGCTCCGCGACCCGAGGCGATGCGCCTCTTGATGAGCGGAGGGGGAATGCGCAGACGCTCGCTCTCACCGCTTCGCTTGCGCACCATGGGCCTCTCGTTGGGTCTCAGTTCCCCAATCGTAGTCCGGCCCTTATTTGGCGTTGCCCGCGTGACCAACTCGCCGACTACAAGATGAAGGGAATTATTGCCTTCACGCGCTTGCGATACTGCGGGTACACATCGGGAAAGTGTTCGGTCATCAACTTCTCTTCGATCACGATCTTGGGAATGAACACTGCGACGACGAGGGCCATCAAGAGGAATCCGTACGGCTCGTCGTTCGCGAGTGCGGAGGCGAGACCCATGAGCAGGAGCCCGGAGTAGATCGGATGGCGCACCACGTTATAGGGACCGCTCTGCATCAACTCGTGGCCCTGCTTGAAGGTGACGGTGCCGCTCCAGTTCGCCCCGATGGTGATCCGCGCCCAGATCGCGAAAAGGGCGCCGATCGCCACCAACACCACAGCCACGAAACTCAACACGGACGACGGCGCCCACATCTGATCGTGAAGTGATGAATGCTCCAGCGGGCGCGTCAGCACGGCGACGAGTACCACCGCGGTCACCGCTAGGCGCGCAAAACCGCCAGAACGCTCCAACGTGCGTTTCGTGCGAAACGCCAGTATCACCCACACCGCCAACACGGCCAGCCACGTCGCCGGGATGAAATCGCGCGCGAAAGAAATCATCGATTCATTCTGTCAGGTGAGAATTGAGCAGTGCACCGCGTAAACGAACCACGTGGTCGCCGACGATCGACCCGGGGCTACTGAGCTCGATCGGACGGTCCGCGGTCCTGGCAGTCGGGGCGATGGGCCGTGACAGCGAGTTCCACTCCGCAACCGGGGCAAAAGAGATTAAGCATGCATGCTGGGTCGCCGCCCATCTCTTCGATCGGCACGGTCTGCTCCTCGTGTGCCTCATTCGCTTCGTGTGCTTCGTGTGCCTCGTGTGCCTCGACGTCGTCGCTCATGACGTCACCCTACCCACGGCGGCGATTCGCGTCGCACCCTCACGGATCAACCAGCACCGATGTGTCCAGGTCCTTCACGTCGGCGATTCCGATGAGGCCCAGCGTGATACGCATCTCCTCACGGATGATGCGCAACAAGTGATCCACGCCTTTTTCTCCTCGCGCGGCGACGGCGTACGCCCAGGGTCGACCAATAAGACAGGCCCGTGCGCCCAGACTGAGCGCCTTGACGATGTCGAGGCCGCTGCGAATGCCGCCATCCATCAGCACCTCGCACCGTCCATCCACCGCCTCGACAATCGCCGGAAGGGCGCGAATGGTGGAGGGTACATCGTCCAATTGACGGCCCCCGTGGTTGGACACGATGACGGCGTCGGCGCCACGAGCGACGGCCTCGCGCGCGTCGTCGGCGTCAAGGATCCCCTTCAGCGCGATCTTGCCGTCCCAGTGCGTGCGCAGCCACGCGAGGTCGTCCCACGTGACGCTGGGATCAAACTGACCATCCACCCAACGCTGGAAGTCCTGGGGCACCTTGGCGTCGGGCAGCGCTCGCTCCAGGTTGCCGAAGGTCAGCGGCTTGCCACCGAGCGCCACGTCACGCACCCACGAAGGATGCCGGGCGAAGTCGATCGTTCGTTGCAGCTGGCCAAAGCGTGAGATTCCCCCCGCGAGCCCATTGCGCACGTCGCGGTACCGGCGACCAATGACCGCCAGGTCGACCGTCAGCACGAGGGTGCTACAGCCCACGGCCTTGGCGCGGGCGATCAGATCCTCGGCGTAGACGCGGTCCTTCATCACGTAGAGCTGAAACCAGAATGGCCGTTCGACCGCGGCGGCCACCTCTTCTATTCCGCAGATGGAGAGCGTGGACTCGCAGAAGACAATCCCCGCGCGCTCGGCCGAGCGCGCCGCTGGCACCTCGGCGCGCCGCGCCAGCATCCCGCCGAATCCCACCGGCGCGAGAATCAGGGGAAGTGAAAGTTCTTGGCCCAGCACCGTCGTTGACAGCGTGTGTTGGGAAACGTCGCGCAACACGCGCTGGCGGAGTTGAATGCGGCCTAAATCCTCCCGGTTAGCGACCAGCGTGGTTTCGCCGAACGAACCCCCGTCGACGTAGTCAAATATCTGACGGGGCAGGCGCCGGCGAGCCAATTCCCGATAATCCTGCACCGAGCCGGGGGCGAGTCCCAGTGAGTGATCGCGGCGGTTTACGGTCATGTCCATCAGTATTGCCGACGAGCCGCTCCGGTCCCGGGCCGAGCAGCATCACTGCGAACCGCTAGGGACGCCGCCCCGACAGATCGAGCAATCGCTGTTGCGATGACGCCTGGCCATCAAGTTCTTGTGACGGTCCGGTGCCAAAAATACCGATTTGCCCTACGACCTCGGCGAGGGGACTGAGCATCTCGTAAACGTGGGTCACCAGTTCGTCCGGCAATACCTCACTAACGCCAATGGCGCGGGCCAGGTCCCAGGCGTGAAGGGTGAGGTCCATTATGCGAAAGTCGTACAGTTGTCGCAGGGTGACGTCTCCCATGGGGTGATGCACGATCTGCTCAAGGTCCTCGGCGGCGCGGAACGCGCTCGACTGCACGTCCAGGGACCGACGACACTCGATGAGCAGATCGGGCGGCACCGGCAATTTGAACATCTCGGTCGCTTGCGCCTTCGATCCACCGTCCAGCAGGACGAGGGACATTTCCGAACCTCGCGCAACGTGCCAGATCAGTTCGGCGACCGACCACTTTTCACAGGGCGTCGCGAGCGCCAGGTCATCGTCGCCGACCTTGGCCAGCACGGAGCGAAAGTGATCGGTGCTGAGTGACAGCGCGTCGTTGGGTTCCACGTGCAAAACCTACCGCGACTCCACGCGACGTCCGATTGTCACGGCGATGGAGGCTCTGACAAACTGAAGCAATGTCGAGCATCTGGGGCATGACACCTCGAGCCAGCGTGGAAGCGGCCTGCCGGGAAGCGGGCGAGAGCAGCGTCGCGAGTTCGTGCGTGCAAATAATCAACGACCGTGACGTGAGTGCGGACTTTGCCTACGTGCTCGCCGGGCCGGCTTCTCGTACAGTGCTGTCGGGCGGGGAGGGCGGTGCGTCGGGTCATTGGCCACGAACGTGGGCCCTTCGCGGACTCCTGTACGCCTGGGACCGCTCGGCGGAGAGTGCGGTGCTCGCCTGCCTCAATGACGATTCGTGGAGGGTCAGAGAGATGGCCCTCAAGGTCGTGGCTCGGCGCCGCATCGACGACGCCCTCGAAGCAGTCGCTATGTTGCAGCACGATGACATCGCGCGAGTGCGCGCCGCCGCCCAACGAGCGCTCATGAGGTTGGTGCAGAACGAGGCCTGACTTTGCGGTACGTAGGGCCCAACGCATTTCTGTAGTCACGTGCTCTAAGTGATTCGTTGTGAAAGGTAGCGGTGATGAATTCTGTCTTGTCAGCCGGAAGTGCCGAAGTAGTAACTAAGCGGCTTCGGCGGGTCCGATCCCGATCGTCCCGCCAGCACGGGGTTTACCTGGATGCCGCCGCACCAAAAGAAGACAGCGGCTCGATGGGGCACCACGGTCACCGGAGCAGGCGCGCCCGGCAACCAGGCCAACATCTTGTACGAAGTGATGCATCTTGAGGGCCGGCCGTTGGCCTGTCGATACTGCTCGTCGGTTCCATGAATCCAAAAGGAAGCCACGCCCCCACGAGCGGGCAACGTGACGGTGGGTAGTGGTAGTCCTTTCTTTAGACCGCCAATCTCCGCGATTTCACGGCCGTACGCGTACTCTTCCTTGACAATGAGAACGTGCTCCTTGGCCTGGGAGTACTTGATGCCGTACGTACCTACGTAGACAACCCAGACATAGCCGCGCAGTGTGCACCGTTCATCACTCAGGTTCCTAATCCAAAAAAGCTCATCAACGTGACCCGTCGCCACATTGACGTTGTATTCAATGATGTGCACCGAGGCCGGGTCGCAGCGAGGAGCAGTTGTTGACGCGGAAGCGGGATTCGGGCCCGCCGATAGTTGCACCAAAGCGCTCGTGAGTAGGACCATTGCCAAGATCTTGCGGCGCACACCGCCAGTATGACATGGGCTCATTTGGTCGGTTCGTCACGGGCTGGAACAATTCGTGAGCTGAGGTTTGAGAGCGCAGACTTCAATTACAGAGTTATTTGCACCGAAGAAGCCCGAGAGTGTGGCTCCGGTACATTCTCACCATTGAGGCGCATCCCTTCGATGTGATACTCGATGGCCTCACGCATGAGAACCTCGAGCTCTTCGATGGTGTCTGCAGCACCGACGCAGCCCGGCAGATCAGGAACGTACGCGGCAAAATTCGTTCCAGCGTCTTCGATGATGATGGTGTATTCCGTCATCTTCTCCGCCTCTCTAGCCCCGCTTGCTTCACGATACTTGCCAGAACGTCGAAGGGGAGATCCTTGCTCAGAGCCCCTGCGACGGTCACCGTACCTGGTTTGGACGCGTGATGAAACTGACAATGACTAACCTTCTGTCGCAACTGATACCAACCATCACGTTCCAGTTCCTTAATGATTTCACGAACCTTCACTCAACTCAAAGGTCGAAGGGTCCAAGGAATCGATTGGGAATTTCTTCGTCGACTTTCACTGACTGGCTAGCGCCGCGATTCGAACTCAATGTCACGTCCGGACCTATCCCACCTCGTTGTCCCAAAACCGGAGAACCAATGCCTCGAATCAGGCCAATGCTTGGGCGAGATCGGCAATGAGATCGTCTAGGTCTTCAATACCGACGCTGAGCCGAACGAGACTGTCCGGAGGTTCCAAGGTCGAACCGGCGGCGGAGAGATGCGTCATTACCGCGGGCAGCTCGATGAGGCTCTCCACCCCGCCTAATGATTCGGCCAAGATGAACGTCGCTGTGGATTCACAGACCTTGCGCGCCGACGCGGCGCCACCCTTCAGGGTGAAGCTGACCATGCCACCGAAGTCACTCATCTGCTGGACGGCCACGTCGTGGCCGCGGTGCGCTTCCAAGCCAGGGTAATAGACCTTCTCGACCGCCGCGTGACCCGACAAGAAGGCAGCGATGGCCGCCGCGTTCGAGCAGTGGCGATCCATGCGCACCCCGAGGGTCTTAAGACCCCTCAGCAGCAGGTAACAGTCGAGCGGTCCCGGCACAGCGCCGATGGCGTACTGGTGGTAGCGCACGTTCGCGGCCAACTCGTTGTGGTTGGTCGCGATGAAGCCACCGAGCACGTCCGAGTGACCTCCGACGTACTTGGTCGTGGAGTGCACGACCACGTCGGCGCCCAGGGTGAGGGGACGTTGCAGGTAGGGCGTCGCGAACGTGTTGTCGACCACCAGCAGCGCCCCGTGCTCGTGCGCGACCTTACTCAGCCCTGCGATTGAGACCACCTTGAGCAGTGGGTTGCTCGGCGTCTCCAGCCAGATCATCTTGGTCGAGTCGTTGATGGCCGCGCGCACGGTATTGAGGTCTCCGAGATCGACGCAGGTGATCGTCAGTCCCCAGTTGCCAAAGACCCTGGTGAGCAGGCGGTACGTGCCGCCGTACGCGTCGTCACCCAGGATCACGTGATCGCCCGGGACCAGGGTGCGCAGCAGCGCGTCTTCACCGGCCAGCCCGGAGGCGAACGCCACGCCGTACTGGGCCTCTTCGAGGCCGGCCAGGCAGGCCTCGAGCGCCGCCCGCGTCGGGTTGTCCCCGCGCGCGTAGTCGCTGAACCTCGGCACGCCGACGCCGTCCTGGGCGTAGGTGGACGTGAGGTAGACCGGCGGATTGACGGCCCCGGTGGTCGGGTCGGGCCCCGAGCCGACGTGGATGGCCCGGGTATTAAAGCCGCTCACTTCACGCTCCTCTGTTCTAAGAATCCCAAGAGGTCGCTGCGCGTAAGCACTCCCACCGGGTGCCCTCCGTCGAGCACCAGCACGCTGGCCGACGACCCCAGTCGCCGGGTCAGTTCGCTCACGCTCATGCCCACACCGACCATGGGCATCGGCGCATCGGCGATCTCCTTCACGCGAAGATCGAGCACCGACGCGTCACGCGTGGTCACTTCCAACAAACCCAGTTCGCTCAGCGAGCCCGACACCTCCTTGGCGGCCAATGGCAACTCGTCAGTCACGGTCACCAAGAGTTGGGAGACGTCGTTGCTGCGCATGAGAGAAATCGCGTCGCGCACCAGGGTCTCTTCAGTGACCAACACCAGTTCGGCCATACCATTGGCCTGGCGTCTCACCTTGGCGCTCAGCACGTCGCCGGCGTCCATCTCTTGGTGGGGACGCAAGAAGCCGAAGTCGCTCATCCAGGTGTCGTTGAATATCTTGGAGAGGTAACCACGCCCGGAGTCGGGAATGAGTACCACCACCACCGCCTCTTCGCTCAGTGATGCGCCGACCTTCAGCGCGGCGACCACGGCCGTGCCGCCCGAGCCGCCGATCAGAATGCCCTCGCGCTGGGTCACGGCGCGCGCCATCGCGAAGGCGTCAGCGTCACTGACCGCGATCACCTCGTCGACCAACGAAGGGTCGTAGTTGGCGGGCCAGAAATCCTCGCCCACGCCCTCGGTGAGGTAGGGCCGGCCGGCGCCGCCGGAGTAGACCGATCCGGCGGGATCGGCAGCGATGATGCGGATCTTGGGGTTCTGCTCCTTCAAGTAGCGACCCACCCCCGTAATCGTGCCGCCGGTGCCGGCGCCCGCGACGAAGTGGGTCACCCGGCCCCTGGTCTGGGCGTAGATCTCCGGACCGGTCGTCTCGTAGTGGGCCTGTGGATTGTGGGGGTTGGAGTATTGATCGGGCCGAAAGGAGTTGGGCGTTTCCTTCGTCAGTCGCTCCGCCGTCGAGTAGTAGGAATCGGGGTGCTCGGGCGCGACCGCGGTCGGACAGACGACCACCTCGGCACCGTAGGCCCGCAGCAGGTCTATCTTCTCCGGCGCCATCTTGTCGCTCATCACGAAGATGCACTTGTAACCGCGCTGGGCCGCGACGATCGCCAGCCCGACGCCGGTATTGCCGCTGGTCGGCTCGATGATGGTCGAGCCGGGACCTAAGAGTCCGTCGCTCTCGGCGGCCATGACCATCGTGAGCGCCGGGCGGTCCTTCGAACTGCCGCCGGGATTGGTCGTTTCCAACTTGGCGATGAGATCACACTTGAGACCAGCGCCGATTCTGGCCAGTCGCACCATGGGCGTGTTGCCAATGAGTTCGAGGGGGCTCTGCGCGACATCCATATCGGTGTGCACCATGACGTTCATTTCTACTCGCGCGGCCTAAGAATCGCTGGGTTTTCTGACCTCTCGGTCCATTCTAAGGGCACGTCCCCACCACTTAAGAGTGGGGGAACTACAAAAAATCCTTGTACATTGAAACAGCCATCACCTGGTAGTCCATCGACTCGTAAAGATGTCGGGCCACGGTATTGGGGCCAAAGACGTTTAACCCGAGCCGTTTGCCGCCCTGGCTCTTCACGTACTCTTCCGCGGCCTGCATCGTGAGACGTCCAAAACCCTTACCGCGATGCCGCTCATCCACAATGATGTCGTAGATGTACCAATCCTTGGCTTCTTCGTTCTTCTTGTCGGCCAGCCAGAGCGTCCCCACGATGACATCGTCGCTGAGCAGGTCGAAGAAGTATTGACCCTCGGCCGGTTCGTCACCATTAAAGAGAACCTCGCGGTTGCGCGCCACGTTACTGTCGGCGTCGTGCGCCGTCGAGCCAGCGTCGAGCAAGTCCTGACGGTAATCGGCCCACATCGTGACCATCCATGCTTGCAGGTCAGTCGGTGACTTGGTGACGAGACGAATCATTGAAACAACTTACAACCGCCGTCTCGTCGTGACTCTGTCGAAATGCCGTTCGCCTTCGCCGCTGGCACCCGGTCACGCGCTCGGCGAGAGGTCCAATCGGTACAGGACGTGACGGCGGTCTGGCCAGTCGGGCAGACTCGGGTGGTCAAAATCGTCACCGTCATCGTGAGTGAAACCTAACTTTTCCATCACGCGGCGCGAGCGAGCGTTACTCACCGTGGTGATGCTCAACAGCTCGCCGCGCAGGGGACGCACATTTTCTTTGGCCCACTGAATGACGCGACGCGCGGCCTCGGTCGCGTAGCCCTTTCCCCAGGCGTCGAACGCGAGGCGCCACCCAATCTCCACCGAAGGTCCGAACGACGTCATCCACGCAGGCGTCGAGAATCCGACAAATCCTATGAAGGTTCCGCCGGCGCGCTCCTGCACCGCCCAGAAGCCGAATCCCTGTTGCCAATTGGCGTCGAGGCGATCGACCAACGCATCGGACTGCTCGCGCGACATCAAGGCGGGAAAGTGCTCCATGACGCGCGGGTCCGCATTGATCAGCGCGAACGCGTCTCGATCCTCCTCGCTCCACGCGCGAAGGAACAGGCGCTCGGTTTCGATGGTCGCGACGTCATACACCACACGATTATGCCCTCTTACTTCGTAGTGAGTGATGGTCGAACTAAATTTGCGCGGCGTTATTGGAAAAACTATTCGCTGACGAGAAGCAGCGCGAAGCCGTCGTAACCCTTGCTCCCCACCGTCTGCACCGCGGTCCCGGAGACTCGCGTCTCATCTTTCAGCGTCTGGAGGAATCTCTGGATACCGAGGACGCGTTCGTCGGCACTGTCGGGATCAGAAATCGCCCCCTCACGAACCACGTTGTCCGCCACGATCACCGTGCCCGGGCGGGAAAGTTGCAACGAGAGATTCAAGTACTCCGTGTAACCCTCCTTGTCGGCGTCGATGAAGATGAAGTCGAACGCCGCGCAGCCCTCGTCGATCAAGGTGCGTAGCGTCTCGGCCGCCGGGCCGGTTCTTATCTCCACCAGGGGTCCCACACCGGCGCGATCGACATTGATGCGTGCGACCTCGGCGTGTCGCGGCTCGAGCTCCAGTGTGATCAATAGGCCGTCATCCGGCAAAGATCGGGCCAGCCATATCGTGCTGTAGCCGCCGAGTGTGCCAATCTCCAAGATCCGGCGCGACCCGCGGATTCTCGCGAGCAGCTCCAACATTTTGCCCTGGTTAGGCGCCACGTTGATTTGGGGAAGCCCCGCGGCCGCACTATCGGCGAGGGCCCCTTCGAGCGATGCATCCGAGGGCGCCAGGTTTGACACCAAGTACTCGTCGACCTTGGTCCATAGTTCTTTGTCCATGGCTAAAGTCTCTCAGAAACCCAACGTCACTTCATTATTTGAGTAGATCGACGACGCGTGACTCCCGCCGGAGCGAGGAAGCGCCAACGTCTCAGTTGAATTACCGGATCATCGCAGCCACGAGGGCGTCGCCGAATTGCTCGGTGGCCCGGTCCAGCAGCGGTCAGCCCAGGGGCGTGATGGCTAGATGGGCGCCGCGGTCAGTCGCCGGTGGCCCCGTCAATCACCTCTCGCAACAGATCCGCGTGGCCACAGTGACGGGCGTACTCCTCGATGAGGTGCACCACGATGCAACGAAGATTGATCGGGCCTTGCTCCGTCGTTCGTACGCTCAGGGAATCGAGACCTTTATCCTTCGCCAGTTCATTGGACCGCGCCACGCACTCATAAAATTTCTCGGCCACGGCCTCGCCCGGACTCTCCGCGGGATTGTCGAAGTCAGCGCCGATCATCTCGGGGTCGTAGGCGTACGTCACGTCGAGACCGGTGAAGACGTACCCGAACCAGTAGACCTCAACTTCCGCCAGGTGCCGCAAGATGCCCAACAACGAGAGATTGGACGGCGGGACGGCACGCGTGCTCAACTGCTCGTCACTCAGCCCCGCGCACTTTACGACCAAAGTGTCGCGATAGTAGTCAAGCATCGGCCAGAGGGCGTCGGCCTCATTGGCGGTGCGCGAGGGTTCGACCCGTTCTGGTTGTTCAATCGGGCACATGGAGTCACAGTACTCCTGAAGCGACCTCGCGGGCGGCGTCGCACCGGGCGACTGGCGTGCATGAAGGGCGAGCCCGATGCTGTCGAGCCCTGGCGTCGAGCCCTAGATTCTATGCATGCCTATAACACCCGACACCAAAGATTGGACCTGGGTTCTGGAGCGTCCCTGCGCAGAATGTGGCTTCGACAGTGGCGACTACGCACGAGAGGAGTTGGCCACCGTCATACGAGCCAACGCCGCGGAGTGGCAAGACCTACTCACGAGCGACAACGTCAAGGTCCGTCCGAGTGCGGATCGTTGGTCGGTGCTGGAGTACGCCTGTCACGTGCGTGACG
>PLXU01000110.1 GCA_003151555.1 Acidimicrobiaceae bacterium
GCGTTGGTCATCGACTCCATGCCACCGGCCACGACTATCTCTGCTTCACCGGCGCGGATCATGAGGTCAGCCAGATAGATCGTCTGGAGACCAGACAGACACGCCTTGTTGACACTTGTGGCGTTCACCGTCATCGGGATGCCGGCCTTGACAGCGGCTTGACGGGCTGTAACTTGCCCTTGGCCCGCTTGGATGACGTGGCCCATTAACACAACATCGACGAGTTCGGGGGCCACGCCCGCACGCACAAGTGCGCCCTTGATGGCGACACCGCCCAAGTCCTGAGCGCTGAGCGACGCGAAGGCGCCTGACAACTTGCCAATTGGTGTTCGTGATCCAGCAACGATGACGCTCCGTGGCATAGTGACTCCTTAGTCCTGGCCCGTAGGTGACATCAGTGAACAATAGATGACTCTGATTGCACTTCAAACATCGCAATCGGCGTTCCAATCACTGTTGTAGTTGCCACGGCTCCAGGACTCTCGGAAGACTGGGCGAAATCCAACGGTCGATGCGATGGTTTAGCCATGCTCACCGGGGCACTGGAAAGATCCCCGTGAACTGAACCACTTCGACTCGTTGCCGACTTGCGATTTTGGTCAATACCGACATGCGGCGCCCACGCCATTAGTGGCTACTCCCACCTCTTCGAGTGCGTGCCCGCACCATGCATGATTCGAACCCAAGAAATGGGGCGTCTTCGACATTCATCACCAGCCGTACGCGGAATGCCATAATCAGTCGCCGATGCACTCTGAACCGTATGCAGTAGGGCGCGGCAGTTGACGGGGTTCTTTCTGCAACCCCATCAACAGTGCCCGTCGTGGAACTAATGCATCAGAAACCTGACCCTTTGAACAGTGCGCAAAAGCATTTTCTTTAGCAACGCCTTTAGCAACGCCGGCGATTACTTGCGATCACGCCCGAAAGGCAGCGGTCGGAAAGCCCAATATTCCAACCAAATACGGTCACGAGCGAACGTCAGCGAACTGGAAGGGCCCACATGGCATGCAAGGGGCCCAGGGTTCGAATCCCCGTACCTCCACTCGATGAAAGGCCTTATGTTGCAAGGCTTTTCGTGGCGCTGGAATGCGGCTGAAATGCCGTGTCTGACCTGACCCTTTACCATTCTTGCAAAGGGTCAGGGATGTCTCAGCCGTTGATCATTTCGTTGACTTCATTGCGAAAGTGCGACGCGATTTCTGGCCATTGGGACACTGCATGTAAGCAACCGCGTAAGCAACTTGGTCGCACAGTCAACTAATTCGACTGCAGTCTCGGTCGTGGCGTCGCAGAAACAGAGGCACAATGAAATTTTCTCGCCGACACTTCTCGCTTGCTCCCCAGTTATTAGAATGCATCTGCTATCGGATGAACTGGGCAACCTTCGACAGTCAAGAACTGAATCAAAATTTCCTTTGAGTCACGGGACGATCGCGTAGAGAAGATAGATTTATGGCGACGTTTTCAAATTAACTTGAGTCAGGTAAGCCAATCCTTGAAAAGCTTCACAATGGCGATGTCTTGGATACTGACGTCGCGAAGTTAGCTGACGTCAACAAGACAAAGATCCGCACGCTTCTCATAGACAGTGCAGCATTCATGGCCAGGAAAGCGAGCACAGAACACACACGGTCGTACTTCGTTAACGGTATCGACAACGGGACCCGTCAGGGCTCGACACTGCCGCCAGTGAATTCATTCCCAAGCTTGAGAATGTCAAGATTATAAAGTTGAATGGCGTTCGCGCGTCCCACCATCGAGAGCACCCGTACCGCGTCAACTAGGTTGCAATCACCCTGGTCAACCCAGCCAGAGAGCACGTCAGTGACCCCGTTTCGCCACAGTCGGGAACCCAAGAAGTGGAACTCCGCCAGGCCCCAGCCGTCGCTCGAATAGAGTTGCTTGTAAAATGGCGCGATTTCAAACGACTCGGCGATGAGTTGTCGCGACTGGACACCCGAGTGGCTAATCCCCTCGCCGATGTCGAAATACACGTTCGGGAACATCTGCGCCAGATACGCCGCTTCGCGGTGGTACGGATAGCAATGCAGGAGCACCACGGCTGTCCCGAGCGGTTCAACCATCCTCAAAAAGTCGGTGAGGTGAACGGGATTAGAACGAAGCAGGTCAAGATCCGAGTCGCCGTAACCCGTGTGAATCTGCACGGGGAGTTGTTCGTCCACGCCCGACCACAGTAGGAAGGACAACAAAACGGGATCGTCAATGCGAATCGTTCCTGACTCCTGCACGTGCGCAAGCCAACGTCCCATTGCCAGGGACACGTCGCGCGCGAGCGGGCGTTCATGAGGGACGTTGAGTCCGAAGCGGTAGGCGGCGATGCTCTTAGTCGCCACGGCCCCACGCGAAAGGCGATCGTGCAGCGCCATTTTAAACGCCTCGGCAAAGCCCTCCGCCGTCGTGCCGGCGCGCACGACGTCTTCCGCTACTTCTTCGAGACGCACCACTTCGTAGCTCTTCGCACCCGAGTAGACGCGCATCTCGTCGACGTCGAGAAGATCCTCGGCCGCGAATCCCGTGTCCACCAAGATCGTGTCGAGCTGTGCGGCGCGAAGCAGCCGGCGGTTGACGTCGTCGGCCCCGAGCTCGGTTCGACGTGCAAGGTACGTCTCAGCTTCGACGAAAACGTCAAGATCGAGTAGCGGAGCACACCACCGTCGAATTGCCAGCCCGAGTTGCGTGTCGAAGTTCGTTGTCCCGGGTCGACGCGCCCGATCGGACTCGGTCATCACCTCTTCGAACTGCACTCTAGAAAGCGTGGTCTTCAACGCACCGTGGACGTGATGATCGACGAGCGTGATGGAGTCGACTACTTCTTGAATCTCCGGATTGCTCTTCACGCCACTCACGCTGTCCACATTCTTACCAACCGGCGTAGGCGGCCACGACGTCCGCCGGAACTTTGCCCGCGGCCGCGTCGTCGATTGCCCTACCGAGAATGTCGACGGCGCGATCCACTTCCTCGTCCGAGATAATGAGTGGCGGCGTCACTTCGAGGACGTTACCGCCCACGTAGTAGACCACCACGCCAAGCTCGAACGCACGATAGACCGTCGCGGCGGCCAACTGGCCGTCGGGCTCTTTGCTGTCACGGTCGACGACCAGATCGACGCCGATGGCGAGCCCGTGGCCTCGAATGTCGCCAATGCGCTCGTTGCCCAGATGTGCCAGTCCTGCTCGCAATCGTTCGCCGGCTCGACGGGCGCGTTCGGGAAGTTCCTCTTCCTGCAGCACCCGCAACACCGCGCGCCCCACTGCCGAACATATCGGATTGCCCGCCGTTGTGAGCAACGCCGCCGCCGAGGGCCCGTCCAATATCTGGGCCGGTCCCACCGCGGCCGAGAGGGGCAGTCCTCCACCGAGTACCTTGCCGAAACAGATCAGATCGGGGGTCGCACCGTCGAGTTGGTACGCGTGCAGCATCCCCGGCCGGCCGAGTCCGACCTTCACCTCGTCACAAACCAACAATGTGTCGTAGCGATGGCACAGCTGTTCGAGTCCGCGAAGGAAGCCGGGTGGGGGGACAACCATCCCTCCGTCGGCCAGGATCGGTTCGGCCATGACGCACGCCACATCCCCGGCCGCCAACGCCGCTTCAACCTGGGCGAGCGACGCCGTCAGCGCCGCGACCGGTCCGGATGGATCCGAGCCCGGCGGTCGATAGGGGTTGGGGTAGTCAACGAACGTCGTCATGGGATCGGGCGTGACTNNCCACCGTGGTACGAGTGGTGAAAGCCGACGATCCGTTTCTTGCCGGTCGCGAAGCGCAACGCGCGAATCACGACGTCGCACGCGTCGCTGCCGGCGTGACCCAAGTAGACGCGACGATCGCCGCCGCCGGGCACAATCGCCAACAGCTCTTCCGCCAAACCAACCGAGTCGGGGTGCACGGCGGAGAGCCCCCCGGCCCCGGGAGGATTCTGTGCGGCCCTGACCATGGCTTCGACCACTCGCGGGTGGCCGTGGCCCAATCCGGAGGCCGTCCAAGTCGCCGTGAGGTCCAGCAGTTCACGACCGCCCGCTTCTACGAGTGTGCAGCCGTGGCCCGACTCTACCGCGAGAGGGAAAAAGCGAAGTTTCTCTATACCCGCGACTGCCTTCAGGTCACGGGTATAGAGATCCTTCGCCTGCGGGGCTAGTTGGTCCAGTCCCGGGGGAAGGTTGAACGTCATTACACCTCGGCGGTGGGGAAGGGACCCTGACCGTGACCGCTCGAGGCGGGCATCTCCTTACCTTCGGGCTCACTGAGATTCCTTGAGAGACCGATGCCCACCTTGCTCGCGAGCCCGGGCATGCCCACCGCAATGAGCAGTCCGATCAGCATGATCGCCCCGGCGAGGAATGGTTCGGCGATCCAGTTCGTCTGACCTTTCACATTGAAATAGAAGACTGCGATTATCATCGCCGCGCCGAGAATCGGGAAGATGACTTCGTACATCAATTCCTTTCGATCGCGCACCAAGTGAATCATCGTGCCGAGTTCCACCATCAGATACGAAACCATCAAGGTCATCGCCCCTACGGTAGCGAAATAGAAGTACGAGTCGAGTGCGGCGTCGCCGGTACCTATGACGGGGTGTCCGCTGACGAAGGAAAGGTAGTCCACGACCGCAATTACTCCGAACACCGCAATCAGCGCTTTCACTGGCTGTTTGCGCTTCGCGTCAAGATACGCCCATGGCTTCGGTCCCAGGCCGTCACGAGCGAACGCGTAGAGCAATCGTCCCGCCGTTCCGGAAGAACCTAAGAAGCACGCGAAGGCCGAAATGACGGCCGTGAAGGAGATGATCAGCGAGAACCACAAACCAATGTAAGTGTGTCCCAACGCGGCCAGCGAGTTGCCCGACGTGGAAAAAGCCTTGATCCCAGCGGCGTTCGTGCCGAATCCGATGGTCTGCGCGAACATCACGATGATGAACAGGACGCTCGTTCCTAAGACACAGCCCAAGAGCGCCTTCGGAATGTTCTTGGCGGGGTTGTCAGTCTCTTCGCCCAGTGACGCGCACGCCTCAAAACCGGCCCACGATAAGAACGCCGCCACGACAGCGGCCATGATTGTCGAGAAACTCTGACCCTTGGGGTTGAAGGTGCCAAAGTTAAAACCACCGCCGTGCGCAGCGCCACCCTTGGCGAAGATAACAATCACCAGAACGGTCATACAGATAATGCCGATGGTCTCAATCGCTAAGAGCGTGCGAACGACGTTGCGAAACTCTCGAGTGACGAGGTATGCGCCCACCAAGAAACCCGCCAGAGCGCTGTAGACCCACGGCACTTGAAATGGATGCAAGTTACTTCCTTGCGCATTTGCGAGAAACGAGTTCACGAAACTACCCACGGCCCCTAAGCAGGCAATGGCGAACAACACGTAGGTCGCCATAATGCCGTAGCCCGAAAAGAACCCGGCGCGCGGACCGATGGTCATGCCAACAAGCGCGTAGGCACTCCCGGCCTGATTGAAGCGCTGCGTCAGGCGAAAGAACCCGTGCGCAATAAGGGCAATTCCGATTGCTCCAAGTACGAAGATCAACGGCACTGCTTTGCCGACCGCCGCGGCGGTCCCCTGACCGTTGCCGGACATGGCCAAACTCGGACCGACAATGCCCAACGAGAGTCCAATGGCCCCCCACATCTTTAGATTTCTCCGCGGTCGCGTGTACGGTGCCGCCTCATTGGTTTCAGTAGTCATATTCCCCCCATAACTGTGTGCTCAAACTCGAGCGATTAGTTGATCAGTACTACTCTGCTTGCTTCGACTTCCCCACTTCGGCCACTCTGTCCATCGATTTGATGAAACGCCGCCTTATTTGTGCTGTCCCAAGGTTTCACTTAAGAAATCTCTCAGGTCATTCGCCGGTGAGTCGTCAAAACGCCTCAGCTCACGAACCGGCGCCCACGCCGATGCGAGAAATTTGCGCGGCGTTTTTCGACCCGTAACGGCTCGTGTGCCCGATGGCCCACGTGTCGGCTCGACCTGTCATAAATCACCCCCGCCGGCCAACTCTCATCCCATTATCTCGGATAAGACGCGCCGCGAAACTGACATTAATGGTATACAGCCCTGAATGCAAGAAGTAATTCTGTGCTGAATGCCACGTCGCCAAACCCCGTTCGAGACGAGAAATGGCTAAATCAACGGGAAGTTAGTTCAGAATGAACGTGTCCCTCGACACTCCTGAGGCTCCCGGTCAAAGTTTTCGGCTAGAGAGATCTCGAAAGTGAGACGACCAGCACCCCGGGGACGTGCAATGTCAACTCGGAGAGGCGACTCAGTCGGTGACGTCAAACTCGTGACGTGCTTCATCTACACCGACCACGAATAGCGGAACTTCTCTATCAGTTCTTCCGCGGACAGCGTACTGGCGAGTTCAACTTCGTGTTCGCGCACCGCAACCATGGCGTCGACCAATACGTCTCCCAGTATGGTGCGCACGACTTGACTCGAGCGCATTGACTCAATGTTGGAGGCCTGGGCGCCCCCAATTGTGACAATATTGCGCGCGGTGCGTTCATCATCGCTTAACGATCCCGGGTCCATCGGCACCTCGTCGGGCAGTTCGAGCTCTTCTTGAATGCCTCGTCGACTAAGTCCGAGTATAAGTGCCGCCGCGCTGTAGGCATTCGCCGAGTGATCGACGCACTTGATCTCCACGTTCGCGCCGCGAGTATTTCCTGGCGTCGCTTCACATAACCTCAACGCCGCTTCGCGGTTTTCAAGTCCCCAACACGCGAAGGCACCCGACCAATTACCCGGTTGCAATCGCGTCGACGACAACAGCGACGGCGCCAGGACGCCCATGCTCTCGGGCAACCACTTCACCAACCCGGCGATGGCAGCGGCGCCGTCGCGACTCAGCCCGTGAGGGCCGTTACCGCCAGAAAATAGTGGCTCACCATTGCGACTATACGAAACGTGCAGATGAGCTCCATTGCCAATTCCATTGTGCACCGGCCGTGGTGAGAACGAGAGTTTGACTCCGTGAGCTCGCGCGACACGCCCCAAGACTATTCGCGCTAGCACGTAGTTGTCAGCGGCTTCCAATGCGCTCGCCGGCTCCGTCGTCAACTCAATCTGACCCATGCCGTATTCCGCGTGGAGTTGTTCGATCATAAGTCCGGCAACGGCGAACGACTCGTGTACGTCGTCGAGAAACTTCGAGCGATCAAGTAAGGGGCCCAACCCATACGCGGGCCCATCGCCGACGCGGCCCGTGACCGAATCGAAGCAGGTGAATTCAATCTCGAACGCCGCGAGCGTTTCTATGCCGTCACTCTCGAACGCAACTTGGTGACGGCGCAGCGCTCCTCGCGCGCAATGACCGAGTGGTCTTCCGTGCTGGTCCGCCAACTCAATCGGCGCCCACGCGACTCCATCGCCCAAGTTCCTAATGGCGTCGAGATCAACTCGCAAACGCATATCGCCCACGACGGAAAACGCCGACGTCAATACTAGCTGATCATCAATGGCGAACACGGCCCACGACGGTGCGGCGCCCAGTCCGGGCGAGTGAAACGACCCACCCTTTGCGCCCGGCACCTGCTTTGCACGAAAGACGCCCGAGTTATCGAGGAAGGTGCCAATCACAATTCGAACGCCGCCGTTTTCCAGGTCATGAGTGACGCTGGCGACGTCGTCCTGCGTACGATGGGCAAGGGTGGATTCAATCATGGTTGCCAACCATCCCTATTGGCAGTGCGTGCGTCGTTCGAGATACTCGTTGCTCCATCGAGGCCGAAATATAGCATTGCGAAGACGCGCGAAGTCCGCCATGATTTAGCAAGCAGCGACAAACTATCGAACAAAGGAGCGTAAGGATGAGATTATCTCCTTGGTGTGGCGCCCAATCCGAGGGTGACCATGCCACCAGCGCGCTAGACCTCCGCGAAGAGCGGCCCGCTCGAAGGCCTTCGCTGCCAACGTTTTCATGAACGAGAAGCCCTTACGCAACGACGCGACGCTGCTTGACATTTTCCTGCGTGTGCGCGACGAACCACGAAACGATTTCATCATTCCTGGTCACAAGCGCCAAGGTCATCTTCTCGACGAAGGTCTCGGTCGTCTCGTGGATGGCGACGTTCCCCTCTACGGGGGACTCGATTCCATAAAGCAGACCGACAATGCACTGCGTCACGCCGAGAGTCGCGCCGCGACTTTCTACGACGCGGACTGGTGCCGGTTTTCAAGCGGCGGCTCCACCCACACCAATCAAGCGCTCGCGCTCGCGCTCGGCCAGCCCGGTGACGTCGTGATCGCGTCTCGTTCACTCCACCGTTCGATGTTGCTCGGTTTCGTTCTGGCCGATTTACGCCCCGTATGGTTGCCAACTCACATTGACGATCACTGCGGATTGCCGCGTGGCACGTCGATCGACGACGTCGCGACTGCGCTGGCCTCGTACCCTGGAGCCGTGGCCCTGGTCCTCACCGAACCGGGATACGTGGGAACGATGTCGGACCTCCAGGCCATCTGTGAGTTGACCCACCAATACGGCGTGCCCGTGCTCGTCGACCAAGCGTGGGGCGCCCATTTTGGCGCCCACCCCGAACTGCCCAGGCACGCCCTGGCCAACGGCGCCGACGCGATGGTGACCAGCACGCACAAACTACTCGTGGGCTACAGCCAGGCCAGCGTGGCGGCCGCTCGTACGCAGCGTCTTGACCGCGACCGATTGGACCGCGGATTTGAGGCAACCCAGACCACGAGTCCCGCGGGCACTATCTTGGCGAGCAGTGACGCATCTCGAGCACTCATGGAAACCAGAGGCGCGGAACTCTTCGACCGAGTGCTCGCCTTGGTTCGATCGGCACGACGGCGTCTGCGTGAAGAAGTTCCGGGGCTGCTCGTTCCCGACGAGGAAACCTTTGGCAGTGGCCGATTCGATCCCACTCGTCTCATAATCCAACTCGTGCCGCTCGGTATTGATGGCATTGAGGTCGAACGGCACTTGTCGCAGAACGGTATCTCCCTGGAGTTCGCCGATCGCGACACATTGATGCCACTCATCACCGTGGTCGACACCGAAGAGAGCGTCTCATCGTTGCTCGACCAACTCATACCGTTCCTGCTCGACGCGCGAGGCGAGATCCGCGAGTTCTCAACCGCGTTGAGTTGGCGCGTGCAGCCGGTCCAGGCCCTTAGCCCTCGAGAAGCTTTCTTTGCCCGTCACGAACGAGTCGAATCATCAATGGCGATCGGTCGCGTCAGTGCCGAACTGGTGGCCCCGTATCCGCCGGGCGTGCCCGTGTTGGCACCTGGAGAAGTTGTCACCCGAGAGCTCGTGGAGGGGTTACTCGAAGTGGCTCGAAGCGGTGTTCGCATTGCGTACGCCGCGGATCCTTCCCTTACAACTCTCGAAGTGGTCGCCTAGACGTCCGGAAGACCGTTCCGCGGACCTTCGCACCGTACCGCCAGGTTGTACCACGAGAAGAAGACTGCGACCCTTAGGGATCCTCGGGGAGCGCGTCTCTTGCGGCACGAAAACCCTCGGGTGTTAGCTCGCCTCGAGCCAGACGCTCCTCGAGGATCCGCAGCGCCGGACTCTTGTGCTCATGCATGAGTCCATTGACGTAGCGAAGTGAGTGGTAGTGCTCGCTTCGGTGATGAAACACGATGAACACGATCAGGAAAATCGCGCCCCACGCCAGAAGAATGAGGAAGAGCGACCAGGTAAAGGCGCCGTGACCCACGCCAGGGTTCCAATATCCGTAACCCCTCATAGCGAGCCTTCCGCGTTGGTAGTCATCCGCACATCCAATCGTTGACGGCCTAGAATGTTCAACTACTCAATCGTGACACTTCTAAGCGGAGTTCGCGACACGACGCAGGGAACCTTGATCAGCATGCATCTGAGAATTCTTACTTGCATTCAGAACGGTATACAGTTAGCCTCGATTTTTGGGTCGGATTTCAATCAACGCGAAAACGAGCCACTGGGGGTATTTCGTGACAGAGCGTATCGCCACGAGAGCGTTTGCTTACTTCATGTGGCGGCGGACGCCATGTGAACATGAGGTCGTAGTGTGACTAGCGGCAATCTTGTGCTCGTCGCGACAGCCGACCTGGTCAGCCACGTGCGAGGTCGCGCCTTTGGAGCCGACCAACTGGCCGACCGTTTGGAACACGGCATTGGCTGGGTTCCCGCGGACCTCGCGCTCACCGCATTCGGCGCACTGGCCGAGACCAACGCCTTTGGCCCGCTGGGTGATGTGCGACTACGTCCGGATCCGTCGGCCAATCTGGTCCTCACGTCGCATGACGGCGGTCCCGACATCGAGTTGATGCTCGCCGACACGGTGAATTTGGACCTCTCGCCCTGGGTCTGTTGTCCGCGCGACGTGCTTCGCCGCTCTCTCAAGGCCCTGAAGGAAGAGTTCAATCTCACGTTGATCGCCACGTTCGAGCACGAGTTCACCATGCTGAACGCTGATTCAACGGCGATGGCTTCCGGCGGACCACCGTTCAGCGCGGCCGCGCTACGCCATTTCGAACCATTCGGAACTCGGCTCTACTCGGCATTGGGGCGCGCGGGTTTCGAGCCAGATACCTGGCTCGCCGAATTCGGAGCGAACCAATTCGAGATTACGCTCGCGCCAAGCGAAGCACTCGTCGCCGCGGATCGGGCGATACTTCTACGTGAACTCGTTCGCGATCTCGCGAAAGGGCTCGGTTGGCGTGCCTCCTTTAGCCCGCTCGTGCGGGCCGGCGGCATCGGCAACGGCGTGCACGTGCACTTCAGCCTGCGCGACGCCGATGCCACGCCAATCTTGTACGACGCCTCGCAGCCGGGCCACATCAGTGCGATTGGTGGCTCGTTCGCCGCGGGAATACTGGCTCACAGTTCGGCCATCTGTGCACTCACGGCTCCCAGCGTGATTTCGTACTTGCGACTGCGTCCCCATACCTGGAGCGCGGGGCACGCCTTTCTCGGAGTGCAGAATCGTGAAGCACTGCTTCGGATCTGTCCCACGGTTGGCTCGGTCAACGTCGACCAGCAGTACAACTTGGAGTTTCGCGCCGTTGACGCCACGGCGAACCCCTGGCTCGTGCTAGCGGCGCTCACCATTTCGGGGCTCGATGGACTGAGGAGGAACCTGAGCGGACCCACGGTGATCGAGGGCGACCCTAGCGCATGGACGAGCGACGAACGAGAGGCCGCGGGCGTGACGGACCTACCGACCTCGCTCAATGAGTCCCTCGACGCCTTGACAAAAGATGAGATGATCGGAGAATGGCTAGGTTCAGAGTTACTCGGCACCTACTTCGCGGTGAAGGAACATGAACTCGCGATTCTCAAGGGCGCATCGGCGGAGACAATCTGTGAGATGTATGCGAGTGTCTACTAGGGATAGCCAACGCCCAACGAAAGTACACACCTTCGAAGTGCCCTCACGAACGTCGATCGTCATCGCGTGTCTTTGAACCCCGAGATTCGTCGATTCGTCGATAGGGTCAGCGAGGCGTTGACGAGCGAGTTGAGCGGCGCGGTCGAGTTACGCCGACACCTTCACCAGATACCCGAGGTCTCGTGGCGCGAGCATCAAACCTCCGCGGCCATTGCCAAGGCACTGGCCGAATGTGCGCTCGAGCAAATTGCCGACACGGGACTTCTCGTGCGGGTCGGCGACGCCGAGGCGCCCGCCATTGGTATCCGGGCCGAACTAGACGCCTTGCCTATTATCGAATTGACGGGATCGAACTTCGCGTCCAACAACGGCGCAATGCACGCGTGTGGTCACGATGTGCACATGGCCGCCCTGGTCGCGCTCGTGCGCGCCTTCCAAAAAGTCAATCAAGTCGAACGAGCCCGCGTCGCACTGCTCGGCGTGTTCCAACCGAGTGAAGAGGCGTTCCCGTCGGGCGCGATGGAGATTATCGAGACGCGTCGACTCCGCGAACACCATCTCAAGGCGATGTTGGCGGTGCACCTGCACCCGCAGGTGCCGTGGGGAGCTATCACCACCGGTGTAGGCGCCGTGAACGCCGCCGCCGACTCATTCATTCTGCGCATTGCGGGCCAGGGCGGACACGGTGCCTACCCGCAACGGAGCCACGATCCGGTGCTCGCTCTCAGCTACGTCATCGTGGCGCTACAGCAGGTCGTGAGCCGACGCACCGATCCGATGCACCCCACCGTCGTCTCGGTGTGTCAACTCCAGGCCGGCTCCGCACCCAACGTGATCCCCGATGAGGCCACGGCCACAGGGACGGTGCGTGTGTTGATTCCTGAAGACCGCGACGAAGTGCTCGCCCTCATCGAGTCAATTGCGACGCACGCGGCCGCCGCATTCGGATGCACGGCCCGGGTGGAGATTCAGCCCGGCGACCCGGTGCTGTTCAATGACGTGGAGCTCGTCGCACTGGTCGACCCGTGTCTGGCGAACGCCGGCCTAATCGTCGCGGAGCCAATGCGTTCGTGCGGCGCGGACGATTTCGCCTTCTACGGCCGCGAAGTGCCAAGTCTCATGATGTTCCTGGGCGTTCACAATCAAGATGAAACCATTGACGTGGACCCCACCATGAACGACGAAGAGAACATCCCACCACGAGCGCGTCCCGATCAAAATGCGGGTCTGCACGCCGCAACGTTCCTGCCTCCCGAAGAGGCCGTCGAGCGAACCGCACGCGCCATGCTGGCTGCGTTCACGGGCGCGGCCGAACTGATGTCGTAGAAGATTTGACGACGCTCCGTCCACGCGACTGCGTCGTGACATTAGAACATGCGACGGCAGTCAGCGTTGACTGCAGTCCTTGCTCACGTGTAACGCGCGACCCACGAACATCAATGCTGCCTCATGTAGGGACTCGCTGATCGTGGGATGCGGATGGATGGTCCCGGCCATGTCTTCCGCACTGGCGCCCATCTCAACTGCGATCGCCGCCTCGCCCGCCAGTTCCGATACCAGGGGCCCCACGAGGTGGACTCCCACGATCGCGTCTTGACCACGGTCCACAATGAGCCGGGCAACGCCATTCGGGGCGCCGAGGGTGGCCGCGTCACGCTCTTCGTCCGCGAAGATATTGTTCGCCGAACCCGCCACAATCTTGGCTTTCAAGCGCGGGATCGTCTCGGGGTTGATGATGCCGCCGAGCGCGTAGGGCGCGAAAATATCGACGTCCTGATCGTAAATGTCGTCCGTCGCGACGGCTGACACACCGTAGGTTGCCACGGCGTTCGCGACCTTCTTCTCGTCAACGTCACTAACCACCACGTGGGTGCCGTGCTCAATGAACAACGCGAGTGCGTTGGCCCCCACGGCCCCCAGGCCCTGGAGCGCCACCGAACGGCCCTGCAGCGACGGCGAGCCCCACACGCGATCGGCGCACGCGCGCGCCGCTTCGACCGAGCCGAGCGCCATGGCCGGGGCAATGTCGCCCGCGCCACCGCAGTGCTCGGGCAGCGTCACGAGGTAATCGATCTCGGTATAGATGACCTCCATGTCCTCCAATGTGGTACCGACGTCCTCACCAGTTTAAAACTCACCACCGAGCTGGTTGACCATGCGACCGAACGCGCGCAATAGTGCCTCATTCTTGTCCTTCTTCGGGTCACCAATGATGACGACCTTGCCGCCGCCCATATTGACGCCCGCAGCGGCGTACTTATACGTCATGCCGCGAGCCAATCGAAGCGCGTCAATGATGGCCTCCTCTTCTGAGGCGTAGGTCCACATTCGGGTCCCGCCCGTTGCCGGTCCCAAGGCAGTTGAATGGATGGCAATGACAGCTCGGAGGCCGACGTCACTGTCATTGCACAACACCAGTTTTTTGAACTTATAGCGCCGCATGTAGTCGAGCACCGGTGCGTCCATACTCACTCCCACCCATCTCGTACTGACCACGCCGCCGACGCGATCTCATTGTTCCTCACACGTGAGGACCAGTTGGCCGCGTGAGCATAATGGTATACAGTTCTGAATGCAAGAAAGAATTCAATGAAGCGAATTACTAAAGAGTCCTGGTAGACCGCACCGCTTCGCAAGTGGGGGCCAAACGTTCTACGCATTGAACTCGCTGAAAGATCAGACGAAGAGGCAGCAATCTGATTGACGGAATCATGGAGGAAGCAATGAAGGCGCACGAGTCGGACCCCACCGCCCGCCACGACAATCACGAACTATCCGAGCGCGCTCGCAAGAATCTCTGGCTCGAGGTGACACGAATGGGTTCGTTCTCGCCGGAGCACGAGATTCCCGTCATCGTGCGCGGCGAGGGTACGTACCTCTGGGACGCGAACGGGAATCGGTACTTCGACGGTCTCTCGGCGCTGTACACAAACCAACTCGGTTACGGGCGACGCGACATTGCTGACGTGGCCGCCACGCAAATAATGGAACTCTCGTACTTTCCGCTTTGGACGTACGCGCACCCGCGCGCAATTGAACTCGCGGAAAAGATTGCGAGCCTCGCGCCCGAGGGGCTTAACCGGGTGTTCTTTTCCACTGGTGGCGGCGACGCCGTGGAGAGTGCGTGGAAACTCTCGCGTCAGTACCACCGCCTGCGCGGTGAGACGAGCCGCTACAAAGTCATCAGTAGAAACGTCGCCTATCACGGTACGACGATGGGCGCGCTCGCGATCACCTCCGTAGACGCCTATCGCGAAAACTTTCAGCCACTGACCCCCGGTGGCGTCAAAGTGACCAACACTGACTTCTATCACGCCGCTGAATTTGGCAACGACCACAAAGCTTTCGGACTTTGGTCGGCCGGTCAGATTGAAGAGGCCATCCTTCGCGAGGGGCCCGAAACCGTGGCGGCCGTGTTCCTCGAGCCGGTGCAGAACGCGGGAGGCTGTTTTGTCCCTCCGCCCGGATACTGGCAAGAAGTGAGGACCATCTGTGATCGTCACGGTGTGATCTTGGTGTCCGATGAGGTCATCTGCGCCTTTGGCCGCCTCGGCACTTGGTTCGGAGCTCAGAAGTACGACTACATACCGGACATCATTTGCTGCGCCAAGGGCATCACGTCGGGCTACGCCCCGCTGGGCGCGATCATCGTTGCGGACCGCATTGCCGAACCCTTCTTGCGCGGTGACACGACCTTCAGCCACGGCTTCACCTACGCGGGGCATCCCGTCTCGTGCGCCGTTGCCCTAAAGAGCATTGAGATCATGGAAACCGAAGGCGTCCTAGAAAACGTCCTCAACAACGAGGACTACTTCCAATCGAGTTTGGAATCCTTGCTCGAGTTGCCGATCGTGGGTGACGTGCGAGGTGCCGGATACTTCTGGGGTGTTGAACTGGTAAAGGACAAGAAAACGAAGATGCCCTTCGTCGGGGAAGAGGCGCACCACTTACTGCGTAACTTCGTCGTCCCGGAGATGTTTCGTCGCGGACTGTACTGTCGCGTGGATGATCGTGGCGAGACGGTGGTTCAATTGGCGCCTCCGTTGATCTCGACACGTGAGGACATTAACTTCATGGCCGATACGCTGCGCCGTGTGTTCGAAGGGGCACAGAAGAAATTTCTATCCGAGTAGTTGCACCGGGCCTCCAAAACTCCTGTCAAAGGATGGAAGAAACTTCGCCAGCGCAAAACCTGCCCCGAATTATGCACCCATACAAGGAGTGCCGAGTCCGGAGACTAACGGATCAGAAATCTGACCCTTTGCACGTTTTTAAAGGGGTCAACCTAACCAAATCTTTTAGCAACGCCTTTAGCAACGCTGACGGTTACGTGCGATCACGCCCGAACGTCAGCGAAGTCAAATGCCAATATTCCATGCGCTCGCGAGCACGTGCAACCGTCAGCGAACTGGAAAGGACCGCATGGCATGAAAGGGGTCAGGGGTTCGAATCCCCTTACCGCCGCCCATACCTCCTCTAATATCTCTTTTGATAAATGAGGGTTTTTATGCAGAATATCGCCTCACCACATTGGGTGACGCCGTGCCACTTTCCAGATCCGACGGAGTCGACTTGCCTTGGCAATTGGCACGAACTGACGCCCTCCGTCAGCCCAAGTTGAAGACCACCGTCACCGTGGTCGACACGGTCTTGCGAATGGTCGTCGTGTCGTAATTGCCGCCGCTGGAGACCGAGACGGAGCCTACGGCATTGACCTGGAACGGTCCACTCTTGGCACTGCGAACCGACCCCACCGACCCGCC
>PLXU01000136.1:0-532 GCA_003151555.1 Acidimicrobiaceae bacterium
TGCAGAGGAAGGGCGCCTGGCGCTGACGGGGAAACGTGAATCGGGCCGCCTCGCTGGCGCGGGTGTCGTCGGCGAAGATCACGAGGTCGTTGCCCTCGGCCGCGGCGGGGAAGTGTCCGTACACCACCTGGGGGACGAGGAGGTCGTCTTCTTTCACGAAGGCCAGCTGCTCGCGAAGGATGGCGCGCACGCGTTCCTTGAAGGCCGGGTCGTCCTCGCCGTTTTCCGGACGGTAGCCCCACTGGTTGCGGAACAGCGCGGTGAGGTTCAGGTAGTTGCTGATCTCGTCAATCGACATGCCTTTGGCGACGCGGCTGCCGAGGAAGGGCGGGGCGAAGAGTGGGTTGTCGACGTCCACGTCCGGACTGCGCACCGACATGGCGTTGGCGACCTCGTCGCCGTCGCCGCGGATTCGACGAAAGACCTTCTTCTCGGAGATTTCGCGGCCGAAAGTCGGGTCGTCTTGGCCGCTGCGTCGAATCTCGCCGAGGCGATCGAGAACGCGCAGGCCCTCGAACGCGTCCTTGCCGTA
>PLXU01000136.1:596-6190 GCA_003151555.1 Acidimicrobiaceae bacterium
CGTCGCCCTTGACCGTCGCGAGCACGACGCGCCCGCGCCCGCCCTGGTCGCTCTTTTCCATCAGCGGCTCGAGGTAGGCCACCGCCGACTTCATGGTCTCGGCGCTTTGCAGCACGAAGGGCAGCTGCATCTCACCGCTGGCGAAGAGGTCGCCCACTTCGCGCATGCCATCTAACAAGATGTCGTTGACGATCGACAGCGGTGCCAGGCCGTTGGTCATCGCCTCGTCGAGGTCCGCCTCCAGACCTACGCGCACCCCGTCGATGATGCGACGGCGAAGGCGCTCGTCGAGCGCCAAGTCGGCCAGCGACTCGGTGCTCGAGTTGGTGGCCGACACGCCCTCGTAGAGTCCGAGCAGGACCTGGAGCGGGTCGTAGTCGTCGCTTCGACGGTCGTAGATGAGGTCGAGGCAGACCCGTCGCGCTTCCTCGTCCACGCGCGCCAGCGGCAGGAGCTTGGAGGCGTGGACAATGGCGGCGTCGAGTCCCGCTTCGGCGCACTCGTGCAGATAGACGCTGTTGAGCACCTGGCGCGCGGCCGGGTTGAGTCCAAACGAGACGTTCGAGAGGCCCAGGATGGTGCGCACGCCCGGCATTTCCGCCTTGATGCGTCGAATCGCTTCGATGGTCTCGATGCCGTCGCGACGCGACTCGATCATGCCGGTCGAGAGCGGCAGCGCCAGGGGATCGATGAAGATGTCCTGCGCGCTCAGTCCGTAGCGGTTGACCGCGAGGTCGGTGATGGCGCGCGCCGCGCGAACCTTCCATTCGGCCGTGCGGGCCTGACCCTCTTCGTCGATGCACGTGGCGACGACGGCCGCACCAAACTCAGCGGCCAGCGACAAGAAGCCGTCGAGCCGGGTGCCGGGCCCGTCTCCCTCCTCGAGGTTCACCGAGTTGAGGATGGCCTTGCCGCCTAGCCAGGTCAGCGCCTGGCGCGCCACCTTGGTCTCGGTCGTGTCGACCATGATGGGCACCGACGACTGGGTGGCCAGGCGACTCATCACCTCGTCCATGTCGCTGACGCCATTGGCGCCCGTGTAGTCGACGCAGACGTCCAGGACGTGCGCGCCNNTTGGTGCGTTCTCCCACCAGCAACACCGAACGATCCTGCTGGTAGTTGGTGGACGCGTAGATCGACGCCACGGCGGGGTCGAGCACGGGTTGACGGGCCGCGGCGCTCAAGGGTCGCACGGCCTCGATCACGCGGGCCATGTGCGCCGGCGTCGTGCCGCAGCAGCCGCCCACCACCTGCAGGCCGTATTCGCTGACGAACTTGGCCAGGTGCTCGGCCAGCGCGTCGGGCGTCAGGTCGTAGTGCATCTTTCCGTCGACCACGCTGGGCAGTCCGGCGTTGGGCAGGCAGGAAATCGGCATGGGCGCGCACTCACTTAATTGGCGCAGAGGTTCGTACATCTCGACCGGTCCGGTGGCGCAGTTAAGGCCGATGACGTCGATGCCGAGCGTGCTGAGCGCTGTGATGGCGGCTCCGATCTCGGTGCCGGGCAACATGCGACCCGTGATCTCGATGGTGACCTGGGCCTGGATGGGTACGATGCGGCCATGGCGCACCATCGCGCGGTGGCAAGCGGCAATCGCGGCCTTGCCCGAGAGCAGGTCGAACATGGTCTCGACGAGTAGCAGGTCGACGCCCCCTTCGAGCAGTCCGTAGGCCAACTCTTCGTAGCTCGCCGAGAGGTCGTCGTAGGTGATCTGGCCCAGGGTGGGGAACTTGGTGCCCGGTCCGATTGATCCGGCCACGAACCGGGGCGATCCCGGGCTCGCGTAGTCATCGGCCAGCCGGCGCGCGATCGCCGCCGAGGCCAGGGCCAACTCGTGGGCCCGCTCGGCGATGCCGTACTCCGCCAGCACCACGCCGAAGGCGCCGAAGGAATCGGTCTCGATGACGTCAACGCCGACGTCGAGAAAGGAGCGGTGGAACTGCTCGATGGTGTCGGGTCTCGTGACGGTGAGTATCTCGTTGCAGCCCTCGAGGGCCGCGCCGCCGAAATCGTCGGCACTGAGATCTTGCAATTGCAAATTGGTGCCCGTCGCTCCGTCGTAGATGAGCACGCGCTGGTCCAGGGCGCTGAGATAGGGATCGCTCTTTGTGGGACGGGCGAACGGCGGTCGGATGGTCAACTCCATTGAATAGTCAGGATACCCGTGCCTCCGTGTTCACTACGCTGAGGGCGTGAAGATCTACACCAAAACCGGCGATGACGGCACGACCGGTCTGTACTTCGGCGGTCGCGTGGCCAAGAGTTCACCGCTCATCGAACTCAACGGCGCCGTGGACGAAGCCCAGGCGCTGCTCGGCTGGGCCCGCGCGCTCAGTGCACCGGCGCAGCGTATAAATGAGTTACTCATCACGATGGAACGTGACCTGTGGGTGCTGATGGCCGAAGTCGCCACGTCGGGCGAGAATCGCCACAAGCTAAAGCCCGGAGCGTCGCTCGTCACCGGGGAGATGATTTCGCGCTTAGAAAGTGAGATCGATCTGCTCTCGGGCGAGATCGAGATGCCCAAGGAATTCGCGGTGCCGGGCGAGAGTGAGCTGTCCGCGGCCCTGGACGTGGCCCGCACCGTTATTCGCCGTGCCGAGCGCCTGGCGGTCGCCTACGCCCTCGAGGACTCATTGGTCGTAATGTATTTGAATCGCTTGAGCGATCTTGCATGGACGATGGCCCGCTGGGCCGAAGGCCCGAACCACCGCACGGTCCATTCGGGCAACTAGAGAGGATTTGCATGTCGCGCACCGCCCGAGTCGCCACGCCCGCCGAGGGCGCCTCGCAGCCCACGCTCTGCGTGCCCGTGACCTTCGACGGCGGCGCGGCCTTCGTCGCGGAGTCGGTGCCCCTGGCGCTGGCCGATCACCCGTTGCCCAGAACATTTTCCAAGGAGTGGTGCGATCAGCACGGCCTCAAGGAGGAGCCGGGCAGCGCCACCGTGATCCGGTCCTTCGATGGATCGAGCGTGGCCCTGATCAGCCTGGACTCGACGTACAACAAGCTCGAGCACTACCGCTTGGCCGGTGCCGCCGCGGTGCGCGTGGCTCGCGATACCGACGTGGCATTCTTCTTGCCCACCGACGGCATCGAAGAGCCGGGCGACGCGGCCCAGGCCCTGGTCGAGGGGGCCCTGCTCTCGGCTTATCGCTTTAAGAAGAGCGAGGACGTCGACGCCGCGTTTCACGTGGTGCCCCTGGGTTCGCCGCTGCCCTCAATCGAGACGCACGACGAGGTCGTCGAAGGAGTGACGCGCGGGGCCATCATGGCCGACGGCGTGAACTGGGCCAAGCGACTGATTGATTCGCCGCCAGGCAACATGCCACCCAAGGAACTGGCCAAGCAAGTGACCAAGCGATTAAAGGACGACCCCGACGTTGCGGTGGACGTGTGGACGGAGTCGAGGATTCGCGAAGAGCGTCTCGGCGGTCTGCTCGGGGTCGGCGCCGGTTCGGCCCAACCAACGCGCCTCGTCTACGCCACCTACAACCCCAAGGGCAAGGACCTCGCGCACATCGTCCTGGTGGGTAAGGGCGTGACGTTCGACTCGGGCGGATTGTCGCTCAAGACCGGCGTGGGCATGATGACCATGAAGACCGACATGACGGGGTCGGCCGTTGTCATGACCGCGCTCTCCATCGCCAGTCGTTTGGGCCTTGCCGTGCGCGTCACGGCCATCGCGCCGATGACCGAAAACTTGCCCAGCGATCGGGCCACCAAGCCCGGCGACGTGCTCACGATCCGTAACGGCATGACCATCGAGGTACTCAACACCGACGCCGAAGGTCGTCTGATCCTGGCCGACGGGCTCAGCCTGGCCGTGGAGGCCAATCCCGATGCCATCGTTGACGTCGCGACCTTGACGGGGGCCCAGGTGGTGGCCCTGGGTGATGAAGTAGGCGCGCTCTACGCGACGACCGAAGAGCTGGCCGATTACTTCGTCGAGGCCAGCCAGCGCAGCGGTGAAGCGCTGTGGCGCATGCCGCTGGCGTCGAGTTACGAGTCGCACATTGATTCAGACGTCGCGGACATGAAGAACATTGNNCGTGGGTGCACCTCGACATCGCCGGTCCGGCGAGGGCCGAGGCCAGCCGCGGCTACGTGACAAAGGGGGCGACCGCCTTTAGCGCGCGCACCATCGTCGAGTTCCTGAGTGCCGTGGCGTCAGCGACCAACGGGTTTCACGAAGAGGTCGACGAGGGCGACGACTAGGGCCGCACGCGGCGTACTCGCGAGGTGCGCGACGGAACGTCGCGAGCGAGCGACGTCGAGCGAACGTCGTGACCGTCGCCGCGACCCACCAGCACGGTGGCAAAAAGTTCCTCGCGGTCGATGCGCGCCCAGGTCAGTACCGGCACGCTCNNGCCAAAGTTGCCCCACATGGTGGCCTGTAGGCCGCCCTCTTCGATGAGCAGCAGCAGGGCCATCGTCGTCATGGCGGCGTCCGTGTGCCAGTAGGGGACGGGCCATCCCTCGAGGGTGTCCAGGCCCGAACCTGATTTGTCGCTTTCGGCGTACCTGGTGAGGTAGTCCTGGGGACGACAGGTCACGAGCACCACGGCCCCGGCGCGCTGTAGACCGGCCGATCGCCGCGAGGTCGAGCGCCACGACTCGTCGGTCGCGACGTCGAAGAATCCCTTCACGTCGTCAGGACCCACCGTGTACATGCGCACGCCGGCGCTGTTGCCGGCCGAGGGGCTCCACAGGGCGCGCGCGCAGCACTCATCGAGCCAGTCCTGGTCGACGGGTGAACCGTCGAAGGATCGGACCATACGACGCCGGGCGAGGAGTCGGTGAAGTTCCATGGGTTGGGTCTAGCAGGTGACCTGGCGCAAATTGCGACTCGGCCGGTAAGGTTTCTTCAACGAAGGAGCGTCGTGCCCACACCTCGAGACCTACTGAACGCTGCCAAGGCGCAGATCCACGAGATCGACCCTCACGAGGTCGCCGCTCGTCTCAGCCACTACCAACTGCTCGACGTGCGAGAGCCCGACGNNCCGCCAAGGCCGAGATCCACGAGATCGACCCGCACGAGGTGGCCGCACGCCTTGACTACTACCACTTGCTCGACGTGCGAGAGCCCGACGAGTTCGAACAGGGTGCGCTGCCCGGCGCCCTGCACGTGCCTCGTGGCAACCTCGAGTTCAACATCGAGAGCCGTCTGACCGATAAGAACGCGCCCATCGCGGTCTACTGCGCCGGCGGCGTGCGCTCGGCCTTCGCGGCCAAGACACTCCAGGACCTCGGCTACACCGACGTGGTGTCCATCGTGGGTGGATTCAACAAGTGGAAGGACGAGGGCCTGCCCTGGAAGACGCCCCAGACCATGACGTCGGAACAGCGCATTCGTTACGGCCGTCACCTTCTACTGCCCGAGGTGGGCGAGAAGGGCCAGCTCAAGCTGCTTGACTCCAAGGTGCTCCTGCTCGGTGCCGGTGGGCTGGGTTCACCCGCGGCGCTCTACTTCGCTGCGGCCGGCGTGGGCACGCTCGGCATCATCGACATGGACGTGGTCGACGCCTCCATCCTCCAGCGACAGATCCTCCACAACACCGACCGGATCGGTGATCGGAAGGTCGACTCGGCC
>PLXU01000052.1 GCA_003151555.1 Acidimicrobiaceae bacterium
TCGAAAAAGGGGGCGCCCCCGGCCACGGGTCCACCAGCGCGTCAAGCGCCATTATCCGGTTCAACTACTCGACCCTGGACGGAGTTGCCACCTCCTGGGAATCCAAGTACTGCTGGGAAGCCTGGTCCGACCACCTGGATTGCAAAGACGGATACGGGCTCGCTTCGTTTCAACAGACGGGGATGATCGTGCTGGACACCCCGGTTACTCCTCGCGAGCGGGTCATTGCACTTTTTAAACAGGTTGGGGTGACCTATGAAGAGTGGGACGCAACGTCACTCCGAGCGCGCATTCCCGGCATCGACGCGGGAGCCTACTGGCCACCTAAGCGAATTGACGATGACGCTTTCTTCCGCAGCGCCGACCACGAAATTGGCGGACTCTTCATGCCAGACGCCGGCTTTGTCAACGACCCTCAACTCGCTGCCCAAAACCTGATGACTGCCGCGCAGGGTTTAGGTGCCACTCTCATGCTCAACCGCACCGTCACAGATATTATCCAACGCAATGAGCGAGTCGCTGGTGTCGGACTTAACAATGGAGAAGAAATCGAGTCGCCCGTTGTGATCAACGCCGCCGGGCCGTGGTCCGGTCGAATCAATCGCATGGCGGGAGTTGGGGCAGAGTTCACCATCGGCGTGCGCCCGCTGCGACAAGAAGTGCACTACGTTCAGGCACCCTCCGGCTTCAATGCCGATGGCGCGCTTGGTCCGAGCATCGCCGACTTGGATCTGGGTACCTATATCCGGGCTGCCGCAGGCGACAAGATCATGGTCGGTGGAACGGAGCCAGAGTGCGATCCACTGGATTGGATCGAAGACCCTGACATGTCCAATCCGAGCGTTACCGCATCATGCTACGAGCGACAGGTCCTGCGAGCGGCACGACGCCTCGAGACTCTGGCGGTGCCGATCACTCCCAAGGGCGTCGCGGGCGTCTATGACGTGTCAGACGACTGGCAGCCGATCTACGACCGTACTGACCTCGCGGGCTTCTATGTCGCTATGGGTACGAGCGGGAATCAGTTCAAGAACGCACCGCTTGTTGGAAGGTTTCTGGCCACGCTGGTTGAACGCATCGAAGCGGGGCACGATCACGACGAAGAGCCTTTGCATTACGTAGGCGAACATACGGGCAACGAGATCAATCTTGGAGCGTTTTCCCGCAAGAGGCAGTTCAACACCAATACATCGGGAAACGTCATGGGTTGAGGAATTCAGTTCCCTGCGCATAAGACCAAAAGTGTGTTGGCGAACGAGTGCTCACTCCACGGAGATGCAGGCGTAGTCTGACTACGGCTAGCGACAAACGTGACGTGAGCCGACCTTCCGTCAAGACAATTCGCCCGAACGACCTCGTCGTTTGGAAGTCGATGAGCAGTTGAAGAGCTACGCGATCGCGGGCTTCACGGCCAATACGGGGCAGTCTGCCTGCATCAAGATATCTTGCGTGTTCGATCCAAGCAGGAGCTTGCCAACCAAGGAGCGCCTCCGCAACCCGATCACGATGAGATCGGCTTTCGACTCATTGGCGACGCTCACCACGTCCTCAGCTGGCGTATTTCCTCGCGCAAATTCCTTTACTTCGTGGTCAATGCCTTCTGCCGTCAGTTCCGCGTCGATTCTTTCGAGTTCCTCATTGTCGGCGAGAACGTCTACGGCACTCTCGCTTGTCCCCCCTTCGCTTGAGTGGACAACGATAAGGCGCCCACCGCGTTGGCGAACCTCTTCGATACTGCGTTGCAGGGCTTCGCGCCCCTCAGCGCTTCGAATGAAACCAGTGACGATGATCATAAAGCGACCTAACTTTCCACTATCGGTGTGACAACGCAGCCAGAGTCAAACTCACCAGAAAATCATAATTCTTCCAAGCATCGATTGGAGTTTCTTGGTCTGATCCAAGATGGTCGTGCCCACGCATAGCTGCTCGATGTCGCGACGTCCGACGCTTTCGTGGCGAGATCGCTCTGCTTTGGAACATTCGCGACCGAGGTGTGGGCGGATGTCCGTTTGGGAGATTAGTTAGTTCGAAGACTTCCGTTGGCGGCGACGTGCAGCGGGCGACCCACGAGCATCAGCGCCGCCTCATGAAGAGACTCGCTAATCGTCGGATGGGGATGGATTGTGCCGGCAACGTCCTCGGGGCTCGCGCCCATCTCCACGGCGAGCGCCGCCTCACCTGCCAGCTCGGAGACTAACGGTCCTACGAGGTGCACACCCACGACCGCTTCCTGGACTCGGTCAACGATGAGGCGCGCGAAGCCCTCTGGCGCACCGAGCGTCGCCGCCCGGCCTGAGGCCGTGAGGGGGAACTGCGCAACCATGACGTCCATCCCGAGCGCGCGAGCCGCGTCTTCAGTCAGCCCGACCGTAGCCACCTCGGGGTCGGAAAAGACTACGGCCGGCACGACTGCCGGATCGAACGTGCTGGGCCGGCCTGAAAGCGACTCGGCCGCAACCTCCGCCTGTGCCGTCGCCTTGTGAGCGAGCGCCGGCCCCGGGGTGATGTCGCCGATGGCCGCGACGCCCCGAGCGGCCAGAAGACTCGCGTCAACCTTGACCGTTCCGTCCGGCGAGAGGTGCGCACCAGTCGTCTCCAAGCCGATTTCGCGAGTGTTGGGACTTCGACCGACCGCCACGACAATGCACTCCGCGTCCATGCTGCGCTCCACGTCATTTGCCCGAATTACGAGCCCGCCGCCGTCAAGCCCCACGACTTCAACCCCAAGAAGCACCTCAATTCCAAGGCGCTTCAACGATCGCAGTATCACACGACCGATAGCCGGCTCCATCCCGGGCAGCACACGGCTCAATGCATCGACGATTGTCACGTGCGATCCCAGTTTCGCCAAGGCCGTCCCCAGCTCGACTCCAATGTAGCCTGCGCCGACGACCACGACGGACGCTGGCACCTCGGTGAGAGCCAGTACATCGGAAGAATTGAGGACACGCACACCATCGCGGGGCAGCACAGCGAGCTCAACGGGTACTGACCCGGTCGCCACCACGGCGCTATGAAATTCGAAGAAGGTAACGTTCCCATCGGGCAGCGCCACCGCGACCCGGTTCGGCTTGTTGAAGGTCGCGGTGCCGGACACGACCCTTACTCGTTCGTGTCGCAACAGCGTTTCGACGCCGTGTGACAAACCCTCCACGATCCCGCCCTTCCAGATCTGAAAGAGCGCAAGGTCGACTTCCAGCGAACCTGCGTGAAGACCCGCCACTTCGAACGATCGTGCGCGATGACGCGCCTCAGCGAGTTCAATGAGAGCTTTGCTCGGAATGCAACCCACACGTACGCACGTGCCACCAAGGCCCGCCGCGCCATCGCGCTCAACCAGCACTACATCTCGACCGAGCTGCGCGGCACGCAGCGCTGCCGCGTAGCCGCCTGGACCGCCGCCCACTACCAGGAAATCAACCCCTTCGGCCATCTCGCCGACAACCATCAGACCAACTCAGCCAGGAGTTGATATGGGTTCTCGAGCAGACTCACCAGCGTTGCCGTGAACGACCCGAGCGTGTCACCGTCGAGAAGACGATGATCTCCAACCGACGAAAGCATCATTATTGGACGTACCACCGGGACCCCATCGCGCGCCACTGCACGCTCGGTGATCCTGCCGAATCCGGTGATTCCAACCTCCGGGGTCCGAATGATCGGCGTGCCCATTGAGGTCCCGATTGATCCCAGGTTGTTCACTGTGTACGTGCCGCCAGTGAGTTGTTCCTGCGTCGCCTTTCGACTTCGCGCCAGTTCTACAAGCTCGCCAAGTTCGACGGCGAGCTCGAGAATGGACTTGCGATCAGCATCGCGCACTACTGGAACCAGCAAGCCATCACTCGTAGCGGTTGCGATCCCAATGTGTATTCGCCGGTGCAGCACATACTCGCTTGCCTCTTCGTCAAATGACGCGTTCATGAGCGGATGGCGGCGCAGCGCGATGGCCGACACCTTGACCAACAGCGGTACATACGTGAGCACGGTGGCATACTCCGGCCATGCCTCGCGCAACGCCTGGCGGAATTCAATGAGCCGCGAGGCGTCGACCTCGCGATAATCAATTATGTGCGGTACATTTCGCCACGACTCGACCATCTTCTTGGCGATCTGGCGCCTAAGACCGCGCAGCGGGACGTGCTCGTCGTCCTCGCCGCTTTCCAAAGGGCCCGCTGGTCGTCTCGTCGGAATTGAGCGGGCGGGCTCGACCAGCGCGCCGGCGTCAGCGGGCAGTCCAGTGGTTGGCCCAGCCGCGGCCTCGAGCACGTCATCACGGGTCACTCTCCCACCGGGTCCGGTCGCGTGGATCGTCGCCAGATTCACGCCGCGTTCGACAGCGAGTCGGCGCACTGAGGGTGCAGCTTTTACTCGGATCGTCGCATGGTCTCCAGCTGGGAACGCTGGCTCGACGACAGCGTCGCGAGCGCCGAGTAGGACCTCGGAAGTGTGCACCGGCGGTGACGGACTATCCGAGTCGGCACCGGGACGAGCCTCGGCCATCGCGTTGGTTTCGGTTTCAACAGAAATCAGCATGCTACCTACCGCGAGCAGATCCCCCGCCTCGGCGCCCAGAAAGACAACCGTGCCCCCCAGTGGGGTTGGCATCTCAACCACGGATTTGTCGGTTTGTATGGTCGCGACGATCTGGTCGGGTTGAATCTTGTCGCCAATGCCAATATGCCACTCAATTATCTCGACTTCGGCAATGCCTTCACCGATGTCCGGCATCTGAAAATCGCGCCTCATGCCGCTGTCCCGACCGTGCGACGCACCGCAGCCAGCACCCGTTCCTCATTCGGGATATAGAACTCCTCCACTCCGGCAATCGGGTAAGGAGTGTCAGGCGCCGTGACGCGGGCGATTGGTGCCTCGAGGGAGTAGAAAGCTTCTTCTTGAATCGTGGCGATGACTTCGGCGCCAAATCCCCCAGTATAAGGAGCCTCGTGCACTACAACGACCCTGCCGGTCACCTCGGCACAGCGTGCGAGCGCCACCACATCCAGCGGTACGAGCGTACGCAAGTCAAGAATCCGGCACGATATATTTTCCTCTGCGGCTCGCTCGGCAGCACGCTCGCATAGTTGCACTGCTGCGCTCCAGGCAACGAGCGTCACGTCCGTACCCTCGCGCACGACCCGCGCCTTGCCGAAGGGAACCGTATAGTCTCCCTCTGGCACCTCGTCCTTTACAAGCCGATAACCGCGCAGCGGCTCGCAAAACAGCACTGGGTTCGGATCTCGGATCGCCTCGAGCAGAAGGCCCTTCGCATCGTATGCGGAGGCCGGCATGACGATCTTCAGACCCGGGCACTGCACGAACTGAGCCTCGAGCGCATCGGAGTGCATTTCGGGCGTGCGGACCCCGCCACCAAAGGGCGAGCGGATCGTAATCTGCATCGGGTAGCGCCCCTGGGAGCGGAAGCGGTAGCGGGCGATCTGATCGGCGATCTGGTGGAACGCCTGATGGGAAAAGCCAAGGAACTGCATCTCGGGAACCGGCACCATCCCGCTCATGGCGAGGCCCACCGAGGCGCCCGCGATCACCGCTTCGGCGAGTGGCGTGTCAAACACGCGAGCCTCGCCAAAGCGAGCTTGCAGCCCGTCGGTGGCTCGGAAGACGCCGCCGAGTTTCCCGACGTCCTCACCTAGGATCATGACGCGCTCGTCTCGTTCCATTTCCTGCTCCAGGGCCTGGCGAATCGCCTCCACCATCGTTAGGACAGCCATTACACATCTCCTTCCGGGACATTTCCAGTAATCTCCGCGCGCTGGCGGATAAGTCGCGGCGAAAAATCTGCGTACGCATGGTCGAAAACCTGACCTGGGGTGGGCCGTGGATACGCCTCAGCCGCGGTGACTCCGGCCGAGATTTCCTCGGTAATTGCGATACGCATCTGCTCTTCCAACGCGTCATCAAGCACGCCAATTCCTGTCAAATAGTTGCGCAAGCGCGGCAGTGGATCTTCCAGGCGGCG
>PLXU01000032.1 GCA_003151555.1 Acidimicrobiaceae bacterium
CTCGGGCAAGTCCACGTTGCTCAAGTGCATCTGTGGTGTCTTGCAACCGACGTCGGGGCAGATTCATATTCGTGGCAGCCTCGCTGCGCTGTAGGAGCTCGGCGCCGGGTTCCAGCCGGAACTCTCCGGGCGCGACAATATCTTTCTCTACGGCGCGATGCTGGGGTTCTCCAAGAGGATGGTCGACGGGATCTTCGACGACGTCGTGGATTTCAGCGAGATCGAGAACTTCATCGACACCCAGGTGAAGTTCTACTCCTCGGGCATGTACGTGCGGCTCGGCTTCGCGATCGCGGTCAACGTCGACCCCGACGTGCTCGTCATCGACGAGGTGCTCGCGGTCGGCGACGAGCGGTTCCAGGCCAAGTGCCTCGACCGGATCCGGACCTTCCAGGAGGAGGGTCGAACGATCCTGTTCGTCTCGCACGCCGCCGACCAGATCCGCGCGATCTGCGACCGCGTCATCGTGCTCGACAGCGGCCGCATGCTGACTGACGCGTCGCCCGGCGAGGCGGTGCGGGTCTTCCGCGAGAGCCTCGGTGGCGCGCCCGCGGCCGACGAGCTGGGAGCGCCCAACCGCCAGATGCGCGCGAGTCGCAACGTCGAGATCCTCGGCGTCGACGTCGTCGGCGGCGCGCGCGTGCACACCGGCGACGCTCTGCACCTGCGCGTGGGCCTTCGGACCAAGGAGCCGGTTGCCGCCGGCCTCGTGCTCGAGATCCACAAGCTCAACGGGGAGCTGCTCGTGCGCACCGACCCCGACGCACCCCAGCACGCGGGCATCAGTTACCTGCTGGTGCCGATGCACCAGGCGGGCGTCGACATCCGACCGATTACCCAGGTCGACGGTTCGGCCGAGTTTAACGAGGTCTTTTTCACCAACGCGCGTTGTCACAAGGACAACGTCATTGGCGGCGTGAACAACGGGTGGAAAGTCGCCATGACCACGCTCGGCTTCGAGCGCGGCTCGTCGTCGACCACTGGTTACCGACGCTTCTTAAAGGAGTGGGAACTCATTGTTGAAGAAGCCGTTCGCCATAACAAGACCGGCGACCGGCGCACCCGTGACGACCTGGTCAAGGCGTGGCAGAAAGTCAAGATCATGCAGATCAACGGCTACCGCTCGCTGACCGACGGCCTTAACAACACGCACGACGCCGCCCTGTTGGGCGCGTGCAACAAGATGTTCTGGTCCGAGACCCACCGAGCCACGATGGAACTGGCCCTGGACGTGATGGGTATGCAGGCCCAGATCCTCACCGGCAAGGGCGAATCCTCGAGCCCGACGTCGCTGGGCCGACGCGGCCGCGCGGACTACCCGGTATCGGATCTGCAGGCCTCGTTCTTCTTCTCGCGCTCCGAAACCATCTGGGGCGGCACGGCGGAGATCCAGCGCAACATCATCGGCGAGCGTGCGCTGGGGCTGCCCAAGGAGCCCAAGGCCCAGAACATCTAGGCGCTCTGCAACGCCATTGACGGTTGGTTACTCTGGCGAAGCACCAGTACCAGCCAGAGCCCGGTGAACAAGGTCAGTATCGCCCCCAAGAGGATTCCGATGCGAGGATTGGTGGCGCCGATCAAGACACCAATCAGCGGCGCGCCAAACGGCGTGGTGCCGAGGAACGCGATGGTGTAGAGACTCATCACGCGCCCACGCATCTGCTGGCCGGAGTTGAGCTGCAGCATGGAGTTGGCGGTCGAGAGAAACGCAATCGAGCAGGCCCCGGTCGGCACCAGGAAAATCTCCGCCCACAAAATGGTCGGCGCGAAAGCCACCAACGTCATGGACACGCCGAAGGACACCGCGAGCAGCGCCAAGAGCTTCGGTGTCGGACGCGAACGATGCGCCGACAGGAGTCCGCCGGCGACCGCGCCTACTCCCATCGCACCCATCAAGAGGCCGTACTGCGTCGCCGACTTCTGATGAAAGGTCACGTGGGCCAAGAGGGGCAGGGTCACGGTGAAGTTGAAGGCGAAGGTGCCCACCACCGCGACCGCGATGATCACGTTGCGCAGTTGGGGCGTTTCCCTCACGTACTTGAGACCAAGTCGCAGTTGACCGGGTTGGCGCCGCACGGTCTGCATCGGTAGCAATTCGCCGCGCCGCATGAGGGCCAACGCGAAGATGACCGCGACGTAAGAAGCGGCGTTGGTGTAGAAGCAGGCGGCCGTGCCGACGAGGGCGATGAGTCCGGCGGCGACGCTCGGACCAATGACTCGCCCCGAGTTCATCAACGCGCTGTTGAGGCTCACGGCGTTGGCGATGAGGTCTCGACCGACCATCTCTTGGACGAAGGCCTGGCGCGCGGGCACGTCAAAGAGATTGACGAAACCGAGCAGCGTGGCGAGCACGAAGACAGTGTCAACCGTGACGTGATGGGTCGTCATCAAGAGTCCCAGCGTGAGGGCGAGCAAACCGGCCGACGACTGAGTGAAGTACAGGATTCGGCGCTTCTCGTGGCGATCGGCCACCAGACCGCCGTAGGTACCAAATAACAAGATCGGCAGGTACTGCAGCGCAATGGCGAAACCTAAGTCCACCGATGAGTTCGTCAATTGCAAAACCAGCCAGCCTTGGGCGACCGACTGCATCCACGTGCCCGACACGGAAATCAGCTGGCCGACGAAGAACAGGCGAAAGTTGCGCACGCTGAGGGCCGCAAAGGTCTTCGAGGAGAATCGCCGCGCCGCGCTCACGACTCTTCCAAAAGGCGTTCTAAGAAGGTCACCAAGTCATCGGCCTTGTGTTGATCAGTGCCGCTGAGCGACAGCAATTTCTTCTCCAAAAACTCCGTCTTGCGCCGGCGAATGGCGGCGATCTCTTTACGTCCGAGCGGGCTCAAATGGACCCGGGTGCAACGGCGATCCTCGAGGTCGGGTACAAGGATGATCAGACCGGCCTCCTGCATTGTTTGGGCAATGCGCGTCACCGAGGGCGGTTTCATCTGCTCGGCCACGGCCAAGTCGCCCAACGAGGGATTGGTTCGCTTCTCGATGGACTCCAGCATCGAGGCTTGGGCCGGGGAGACGCCGCCCAAGGAAGAATGACGCAACTTACGATTTAGCCGCGTGATTGCTCGACGTAGTCGGGCCGCCGTTTCGCTCGTATTCATTGTTTCCATTAGTTCACCTAACTAAATAATAGCAGGCGAGGTCGGCGAACGTGCAGATTCTTGCGGTTTTGGAGTTTCGGCCGGCGACCGTGACGTCGCCCGATCCGTTCGTCGGTACCATACGTGGGCGGGCGACCCACGACGTCGGCGTAGGGGGGCCATGTCCAACAAACGCATACTGTCGCCGGCCCGGTCCTTCGCGATTTGCCTGCTGATCGTCCTCGGGGGGCTGTCGCTGGGCGCGGGCGGGACCGCCAGTGCGGCCCGGTCCGGCGCCTTCACTCCCCTGACGTTGACGCGAGCCAGCTCCTCTTCGGTTGTCTACGTCGTTGGTTCGGTGAAGTGTTCGTACGTCCTGTGCCTTCGCCTACGTCGCACCAGCGACAACGGCGAGCACTTCACATCGGTCTCGCTCCCGCCGGTGCCCGCCAATCCCGAGAGTGCCACCGGCATGCTCAACAAGATGGTCTTCGCCAACGCCGACGTCGGCTACGCGCTCATCGGGGGCGGCTACACGGACGTGGGCTACAACCCGCCCACCATTCTCTACGCCACCTTCAACGGAGCGCGAACCTGGCACCGCGAAAAGATTGCCCAGGGCGTCGGCATCTTTGCCTTCGAGGCCGCCGCCGGGCAAATCTACTCCGTGACCGCGCACTGCAGGGGAACGAGCGTGCCGTGCCGGGATTACCGATTGCAGCACTCCTCGTTGGCCGCCAAAAAGTGGTCCAGTCGCACGATCCCGGGTTACCGATACGGCCTGGAGCTCAACCTGTTCGGTGCGTTCGGTTCGCACGTCTGGCTGGACGTCACGCAGTCGGGACAGATCGATACCTCGAACGATGACGGTGTGACCTTCTCTGAAGCCGCGCACAACAAACTAGGCAGTCCCGGCACCTGCAATCTGACGGCCGTCTCCACCAAGGCGCTGTGGGCGGAGTGCCCGACGGGAATGATGGTGGCGTTCTTCTACTCGCACAACGCGGGCGCGCAATGGACCACGATCCCGACGAACTGATTTGCCGGCACCGGTGGCGGCAGCTTCGACCCGGTCTCGGTCAAACTCGCCTATCTCGACTACGGCCCGAACAGCACGAAGTCGGAACTGTACCGAATTTCCCACTCCGGGAGTCAACTGACCAAGGTGGGCCAAATCGACTGCTCAACGGATCTTTCCATCGCCTTCACCGACCGGGACCACGGCCTCGCCCTGTGCCAGCAAAACGGGGCCACCGCGTCCGAAGAGTTACTGCGCACATCCGATGGTGGCGCGAGCTGGCAACGGGTGCGTCCGTCCTAGTTTCTTGCCGTACAGGTTGGCCACATCAAGTCCAAAAGGCTCGAATCTGCTGAAACATCCTGATGGCTGCGCTTGACTTTCGGCCCTAAATGGTCAATGATTGCAACTGTTTAGGCATTCAAATTTTGTACGACCAAATAACTAACCCTGGGGGAATTATGAGCGAAACTGGATCAATCGAGCGACACCACCACATCACCTTGTGCGTGGGCCATGCTCAAGAAGACTACGACTTCCATACGAAGGTGCTCGGCCTCAAGAGCGTGAAGAAGACCGCCCTCTACGACGGCGACGTACCGATCTACCACCTGTACTACGGCAACGACGTGGGCCTCGAATCAACGTTGGTCACCACGTTTCCGATGCGCCAGTCGGGCCGCATGGGTAAGCAGGGCACCAACCAGACCAAGGTGCTCATGCTGTCCATCCCGGTGGGTTCCCTGGGCTACTGGAACGAGCGACTGACGAGCCACGGCTTTGACGTCAAGGAGTACGAGCTCTTTGGCGAACGGCGCCTACGCTTCGCGCACCCGTGCGGCATTGAGTACGACTTGGTGGGCGTCGAGAACGACCCGCGAGCGCCGCACTCGAACGGACCAGTGCCGGTCGAGCACGGCATCCAGGGCACCCACGGCATCACCGTGTCGGTACTGGACCTGGGACTGTCGGCGGACTTCATGAACGCTGGCTGGAACGGACGCCTGACCAACGAGGAGGACGACAACGTCCGTTTCGAAGTGGGCAGTGGCGGCACCGGGGCCATCGTCGACTTCGTGGCCGAGCCCCGTCGCAACCAGGCTGGCTGGATGTACGGCGAAGGAATCGTCCACCACACCGCCTTCCAGGTGGCCGACTACGACGTGCAGGACACCGTCAAGCACAGCCTGGTCGGCATGGGCTTCACCGACGTCTCGGAGCGCAAGGATCGCGGGTACTTCGACTCGATGTACCTTCGCACTCCCGCCGGGGCAATGTTTGAGGCAACGGTCTCCAAGCCCACCGGCTTCACCATCGACGAGACCTACGAGGACCTGGGCAAGAGCATGCAGATTCCGCCGGTCTTCGAAGACCAGCGTGACTTCCTCATTGGCTACCTGGAGCCGCTGCAGTACTCGTAAGCTTCAAACCACAAAGTTTTAGAGACATAAGTATCGCCCTCCCCGCGGAGGGCGATACTTATGTGTACGCACGAACCAAAGGAGTGGCCATGACCTACGAACCCAATCCCCATCGATCGCTCCCCTTCGTGTTCGCCGGCGCGGATATCACAAAGGCTCCGATGGTCGTGGTGACGGTGCACGGGCGTTCCCTCGATCCCGCCTACATGGTCGCCAACGCCGTTGCGCGACTGGACCGTGGGGATCTTTCCTACGTGCTGCCGGCCGCGGAGNNGCGCTCGAGCGCATGCACGACGCGCGCGAACTCATCAACGCGGCCGGCGTCGATGACGATCGGATCGTGTGGCTGGGCTTCTCCCAGGGGGCCTGCCTGGCGACGGAGTACGTGGCGCGCGCTCACACCAGATTCGCTGGCCTCATCTGCTTCACTGGTGGGCTCATCGGTCCCACGTTCGAGTCACTGACCCGGCCCCGCGAGGTGTCCGACATGCCGGTGTTCATGACGGTCTCCGATCACGACGAGTGGATACCCCTGGGGCGCGCCGAAGAAACGAGCCGGATATTTCAGCAAGCGGGCGCCGACCTCGAGTTCGTGATCACCGCCGACACCGCGCACGAGATCGTGGACGACGCAATTGATGAGGCCCGTGACTTGCTCGACGAACTGAGCCCACCGAGCGCTTGAAGTCACCTGAAACCACAACACCGGCTGGCGTACGCCAGCCGGTGTTGTGGTGTTGCACACTTCAAATTCAAGACATCTTCAATGGCTTGTTACGTTAAGGCCGGATCATCCAGTGCGAGCGGGTTATACAGCGCCCCTAGGTTGACTCCGTATAAGAGGTGCCACGCGTAGATGGCGAAGACCAGCTTCCACCCTTCCGCGTGAATACCACCGAATCCAACGTTGTATCCCTTGAAGTAGATGTACGGCACGAGGAACGCGGCCGAAATGGTACCCAGGAGAATCGTTGAGAAAATACACGCCTTGGCCATGTTCATCGCCGGCGTTACAACCTTTCCCATCATGGGGAAGAAAAACAGGGCAAACAGCAACGCAAAGATAATGCAGTCCAGTCCGTGGAAGAACTCTCCCATGACGAACTGAACTACGAACGATCCTTTGGCGTCGATTGTCGCACCGGTGGCCTGAGGCCAGTCGAGCGCGGGAAGCCCCACTCCCGGAAACCATATTCCCCACAGCGTTGTGAGTTGACCTGCGATTACGCCTGCCCACACGGCGGCGCCAATTGGATGTTTGGTTACCCAAATCCTCCAAGATCTGCCGGCGTTAAGGCCGCCTAATTGATTGTTCATTTAGTAGTTCCCCCCATTTTGTTTAACTCCAACCGCTTGCCATTTGGCACAACTTTTTGTACGACAGGAGTAATCATCCACGGAAAAAAGAGCCAAGTCAAGCCCATTTAACTGCGAGCGCGCGCATTGAGCCTTCGACCGCCTTCTTACTCCTCAGTAACGTCCAGAACCAGGTCAAAAACGGCCGTTCCGCCATTCATGTCAATGATGAGACTTTCGCGTACACCGAACACGGCGTCGCTACTGAGATGGGGCGAATCGGCATCGAAAGCGTGCGTTATCAGGGTTTTGAACCCCGGACGGGTAACCATGAAGTGGGTATGGGCGGGCCGCCAGGCGAGACGACCCGTCGCTGCCAGCATCTGGCCCACGGGACCATCCGTCGGAATCAGATAGTCCACCGGGCGCGAGGTGAGGATCTCAAAATGGCCGTCGGGACCGGTCTCGAAGACGCCTCGATAGCTGAATGGCGGACTGGCCGGATCTTGCACGTCATAGAGGCCGTTGGGGGCCACTTGCCACACGTCGAGGCGGGCGTGCTCGAGCGCTTTGCCGGCGGCGTCGCGGACCGTGCCCGAAAACACCAGCGGTTCGCCGTCATTGCCCTCGCGCGCGATCGACGAGCCCATCGCCATCTCCGGTGCGCCGGGGACGTAGAAGGGACCGAACACCGTCGGGTCGGTCGCGACGTCCGAGGGCATCTGGTTCAACATCTCGACCAGCATCGAGACGCCCAGGGTGTCCGAGAGCAGAATGAACTCTTGGCGCACGTCGTCGCACTTTTGACCCGTGGCAGTCAGAAACTCGACGCCCGTCATCCACTCTTCGCGAGTCAACTTGGTCTCTTCGACGAAGGCGTAGAGATGCTTGACGGCGCTACGCAGGATCTCCACCAGTCGCGGATTCTGCTGCTCGTCGAAGCTTGCCTGCACCTCGGCCAAGTGATCTTGCGTGGTGATCTTTTTTGTCATGAGGGTCCCTTGTCTAGAAGTCAGCGTGCGTCGAGCACGACGGCGATGCCCTGGCCGACGCCAATGCACATGGTGGCCAGTCCCCATCCCCCTCCCCGGCGGTGGAGCTCGTGGGCCAAAGTGGTGAGGATGCGCGCGCCCGAGGCCCCGATGGGGTGTCCAATGGCGATCGCTCCCCCGTGGGGATTGACGATCGCGGGATCAAGTTCGGGCCAGGACTGCAGGCCGGCGAGCGCCTGCGCGGCGAACGCCTCGTTAAGTTCGATCACGTTGAGATCAGCCCAGCCAATGCCGGCGCGGCGCAGCGCGACCTCGGCCGCCTGCACCGGAGCGATACAGAATCGCTGGGGTTCGACGGCGCTCAACGCGCGACTGGCCACCCGCGCCAGCGGCGTCGCGCCGTACTCGCCCAGCGCCGATTCGCTCATCAAGAGGATCGCCGCGGCCCCGTCGTTCATGGGCGAGGAGTTGCCGGCGGTCACCGAACCGTCAGGACGAAAGACGGGCTTGAGCGCGGCCAGGCGCTCGAGCGAGGAGTCGGCGCGAACACATTCGTCCACGCGTAACGACGTCTCAGGCACGAGCACCGTTTCGTCGTCGAAGACACCGTCGCGCCAGGCCGCCGCGGCGCGTTGGTGGCTGCGCGCGGCAAACTCATCCTGGGCCCCTCGCGAGATCGAAAACTCATGGGCCGTGACCTCCGCGCCCTCGCCCAGGGCCACGGTCCACTCAGGGTCGAACGTGGGATTGACCATTCGCCACCCCAGGGTGGTCGAGTACATGGTCGCGTGGTCGCGCGGAAACGGTCGATCGGGCTTGGGCACCACCCAGGGCGCACGCGTCATGGACTCGACGCCGCCGGCGACCAGCACCTGGGCGTCGCCGCTCTCCACTTCGCGGCTGGCCTGGACAACGGACTCGAGACCGGACCCGCACAGTCGGTTGACGGTGCTGCCGGGCACCGAGACCGGCAGTCCGGCCAGCAACGAGGCCATCCGTCCGACGTTGCGGTTTTCCTCGCCGGCTCCGTTCGAGTTGCCGAGCACCACCCCGTCGACGGCCGAAGGCTCCAACGAAGGGTGGCGCTCGAGCAGTGACGCAATGGTGCTCGCCGCCAGATCGTCGGGGCGCACGCTGGCCAGCGCGCCACCGATCTTGCCCAGCGGCGTGCGCACGGCGTCAACGATGTAGGCCGAAGCCACTAGGGTCGCTCCCCCTTGACGCAGTTGGTGAGAAATTCAATGGCCTGGGCCTCATTGATAGGCCTCACGTTTGACGTACATTCGGCGACCACCAGCGGCGCGGCGCGCGCCACGCCCTCCGGGGGCATTCCTATTTCCAAGAGGCTGGCGGGCGTTTCGAGGTCCCGCGCCAAGTCGTACAGTTTGCCGGCCGCGTCGCCGCCCAGCACTTGACTCAGGCATTCATACGCCTCGGCAATGGCCGGCGCGTTGAAGGCCAGCGCGTGGGGTAGCACCACCGCATTCATCTGGCCATGGTCCAGTCCGTAAAGGCCGCCCAGTACGTGACAGGTCTTGTGATGCAGTGCCGTACCCACCACGGCCAACGCGGTGCCGGCCAGGTACGCGCCGTAGAGGACCTGGGACCGCTCCTCAATTGAGGCCGGTGACGCGTGCATGAGCGGCAAATGGGTGCTGAGGACCCGCACCGATTCGAGCGCCAGGGCCGACATGACCGGGTTGGCCCCCGGTCCGTACAGTCCCTCCACCGCGTGGGCCAACGCGTTCATGGCGCTCGGACCGGCGATGGCAATGGGCAGTCCGAGCGTGAGTTCGGGATCGTAGATCACGGTCTTGGGCAACACGACTAGGTCCCGACCCGTCTCCTTGTGCTCGCCGTCCGAGAGGCCCCAAATGGGCGTGAGTTCCGATCCAGCGTAGGTAGTGGGGATGCAGATCTGGGGCAAGCGGTGCGACAAGGACACCGCCTTGCCAAACCCGGTGGCCGATCCGCCACCGAGCGTGACGGTCGCCGTTGCCCCCGATGACGTGGCGAGGGCTCGCACTTTCTCGGCCAGGTTCTTCGGCACGTGTTGGGCGACATCGGTGTAGACCGCCACGCATCGCTCACCCAAGGCGCCGGAGATTTCATCGATCGTCACCTCGTCGTGCGCGTCCGCGATCAGCAGGATGCGGGTGGCCTCCAGGCGATCGGCCTCCGCACCCACTTCCACTCGTCGCCCGACACCGAAGATCACCCGATTGGACAGCGCCTCGTAGACGAAGGGCTCCATGATCTAGGCGCCCACGAAGTTGCGTAGCGCGCGTAGTTCGTCGTGCGTGGGCGGTGTCGTCACGCCGACGTGGTCGGCCACACGTAACGGCCAGCCGGTCTGGGCGAGCACGTCGGCGATCTCGACGCCGGGGTGGACACTGACCAGTACAAACTCCGACGTCTCGGGGTCGCAGCGCAACACGGCGAGGTCGGTGATGATGGCTTGGGGACCGGAACCCGGGAGACCTAGCTTCGCTCGATAATCTCTGCCGTCGCCCTGACCCACCGAGGTAATGAAATCCAACGTCTCGACCAGGCTCCGCGGGCTGTGACGAAGCGTGATGATCACTCGCGCGCAGGACGTCGCAATTTCCGGCGCGCCGCCCGCGCCGGGGAGGCGAACCGTCGGCGATCCGTAGTCGCCGACCACGGTGGTGTTGATGTTGCCGAAGCGATCAACTTGGGCCGCGCCCAGGAAGCCGACGTCGATGCGACCGGCCTGCAGCCAGTAGGCAAAAATCTCCGGGACGCTAATCACCGCGTCGGCCGTGCGACTAAGAATGGCGTCGCCGATCGAAGGGGGCAGTCGATCCGGCTTGGCGCCAATGCAACCGGACTCGTAGATCAGCACCACGTCGGGCGCGTGCGTGGCCCGCGCGAGGTTGGCGGCCGTGCTCGGCAACCCAATGCCCACGAAGCAGGTGGTGCCACTCGTAAGCTCGCGCGCGGCGGCGACGGTCATCATCTCATCGCGGGTCCAGCCACGCGCCTCGGCGTCTACGCTCTGTTCAGCCATCGAGGTCCCCTAGCAGCGACGGGTCGAGCGACTCGAGGAACGCCGCGTGATCGGCGGTGGAGAGCACGTGTTCGTCCATCCACGCTCCAAACTGGGCGAGGTCCTTGCTGATGGGCTCCCACTGGGCGTAGAAGGCGCTCGCGCGCAGCGAGTAGTCCAGCGCGTACGAGGGATAGGAACCCGAAGGCACCACGGCGATGTCATCGACGACCCACGACGGCAGCACCACGCCGTTGGTACGCGGTGAGAACTCGTCGACCACCTCTTCGACCAACACGATCGACCGTGTCGACGCGAGCACCGTCTCCTTTTGCACGCCGGTAATCCCCCACATCATGACGTTGCCGTCGCGGTCGGCCTGTTGGGCGCAGATGACGCCCACGTCAGGATGAAGGGCCGGCACGGCCGCGAGGTTTTCGCCGGTGAAGGGACACGTAACCCAACGAATGGTCGGCGTGATGCTCGCCAGGTCGGTACCCGCGTAGCCGCGCAGCATGCCGAAGGGCAGCCCCGAGGCGCCGGCCTGATACCGGGTCGCCATGCCGGCGTGGCTGTGCTCTTCAATCTCGAGCGGGTGAGGCACCGAGTGCTCCACGGCGTCGCGGAATCGATGCAGTGATCCGGCGCCGGGGTTGCCCGCCCACGAGAAGATCAACTTTCGCGCGCAGCCCATGCCAATCAGCTGGTCGTAGATGATGTCGGGGGTCATGCGCACCAAGGTCAAGTCCTGGCGCCGCTGACGGATGATTTCGTGACCCGCGGCGAAGGGGATGAGGTGGGTGAAGCCCTCCAGGGCCACGGTGTCGCCGTCGTGGACGTGCTCGGCGACGGCGTCACGCAACGAAGAAAAACGGGCCATCAGCTGGGCCTCGGGTACCACGCCGGTATCCGAGCGTCAACATTGATCCATACGGACTTTGACTGGCTGTACTCGTGCATTGCCTCAAAGCCCATCTCGCGGCCGTAACCCGATTGACCAATGCCGCCGAAGGGCGAGCCGGGGCCCACGCGTTTGTAACAGTTCACCCAGACCATGCCGGCCTGCAGCGAGCGCGCGACGCGGTGGGCGCGTGACAGGTCGCTCGTCCACAGTCCGCTGCCCAGGCCGTAGTCCGTGGCGTTGGCGATCTCGAGCGCCTCTTCTTCGTTCGAGAACGTGGTGACGGTGACAAAAGGGCCAAAGACTTCTTCTTGGGACACGCGGTCACGCGCCTTGGCCCTCATCACGGTCGGCTCGATGTAGTAGCCGTTCGCGCACGCCGGGTCTTGGGGGGCCCTACCTCCGGTGAGCAGTTCGCCCCCTTGGTCAAGGGCGATCTGCACGTAGTCCAGAACCCGACCGCGGTGCTGGGCCGAGGTGAGCGGTCCCATCTCGGTCTCCGGATTGAGCGGGTTGCCGACCCGAATCGAACTCGCCAGGGCCACGAACTTTTCCACGAACTCATCGGCGACGGCCTCGTGGAGGATGAGGCGCGATCCGGCGATGCAGGCCTGTCCCTGATTGTGAAAGATGGCGAAAGCCGAGCCGTTGACCGCCGCCGTTAAGTTGGCGTCGTCAAAGACGATGTTGGCGCCCTTGCCGCCCAATTCCAGTTGCACTCGTTTGACGTTGCCCGCCGACATGGCCACGATCTCGCGGCCCGTCGCCGTAGAGCCGGTGAAGCTGATCTTGCCCACCTGAGGATGCGATGCGAGCCGCGCCCCCGCGCGCTGACCATAGCCGGGCACCACGTTGACCACCCCCGGGGGGAAACCGGCTTCGTCAATCAACTCACAAAGGCGAAGGGTGCTGAGCGGCACCAACTCCGAGGGCTTCATGACGGCGCAGTTGCCGGCCGCCAGCGCCGGTCCCAATTTCCAGCCGCAGAACATCAACGGGAAGTTCCAGGGGACGATCTGGCCGACCACGCCGATGGGCTCGTGCGTCACGTAGTTCAAGAACCCCGCGTCGGCCGGTGGCAAATACCCTTCGTGCTTGTCGGCCATGCCCCCGAAATATCGGAAGGTGGCGACGGTACGCGGCACGTCCAACATCGTGGTGTCGCGCAGCGGATGACCGGTGTCGATCGACTCCAGCCGCGCCAGTTCCTCGGCGTTGGCTTCAATAATGTCGGCGAGTCGAAGTAACAGCCGACCTCGATCGGCGCTGGACGTGCACGACCATTTGGGAAAGGCCCGTCCGGCGGCCTCCACGGCCCGATCGATGTCGTCGGGACCGCCCTCGGACACTTGCGCCAACAGTTCGCCGTCGTGCGGATTGAGCACGTCGAGCGTCGCGCCATCGAGGGCCTCTACGAACTGGCCATCGATGTAAAGACCGCGCTCGATCAAAGAAACCTCAGAATCGCACGGGTACGGTCGGCGCTTCGCCGCGGGCGATCATGCCCGGCAACTCGGCCGAGTTGTTCTCCCACACTAGGAGCATCGATCGCTTGGGCGAATAGCCCTGATGACGTATGTCCGCCGGCATCGCCGCGCAGTCTCCGGCCTTCATCACGACCTTCGCCCGCGGCCGACCAGTGTCACGGTCCTCGACCTCCCAGACAATCTCGTCGCTCAGCTGGATGAACCACTCCACCCGGTCGTTGCCGTGAATGATCGGCAGGATGAACTCTTCGGTCGTGGGACACATCAGGCTGTCGCGGCAGACCGATACCACCGATGGATTCCAGGTGACGTCACTGCGCGAGAGATACGAGAAGAAGTTGAAGGCCGAGACCTCGGCTTCGTAACCCGGTTCGACCACCACCTTCGGCTCTGACTGATCAACGTCGGCGAACATGCGGTTGATTGGGTAGCCCGATTCATCGCTGCGCAACGGCTCGTCGCCGGGCAGGCCCACCATGCGATTGGCGGTCACGCGGTCACGCGAGACCGCGGACAAGTTATCGCCATTCTTGGTTCCGTAGGCGGAGCCGGTCTCCTGGGGAGCGGCGAACGGGTCGAACTCCTCGTTCACCCAATCGTTGAGTATTGCCTGGAACGTGGCCTTGAGTTCGTCGTGGGGGAAGTTCTCCGAGTGATCCAGCTCCGCCTGACGATAGGCCTCGTTGAAGCGCCCGGCGAACAGGTCCACGTTGCCGTAGTGGTTGAGCGTGCCGATGACCGCGTCGAAGTTGACCGTGCCGTAAAAAAAGTTCCAGGCGACGTCGCGCATGAGAGCCTTGAGAAAGGGCTCGATGGCGGCCACGTGACGTCCGGTGGGCCATTCGACGTGCACGAAGTACTCGTCACGTTCGAACTTGAATCCGCCCACGGTGAAGGGCCGGTAGCCGAACTCGTTGGGCTCGTCGCCGAGCGTTGCTTGTTGAGTGCTCATGTTGATCTCCTCAGAACTTCTGGCAGATGTCTGCCCAACGCTCGATGGTGTCGGGGCCTTGGATGGATTGCAGTAGAACGACGGACGGCTTCTCAGCGCTCATGCGATAGCACCGTCCGGCCGGCAGCAGCGCCATGTGACCGTGGCCGGCGTAGATGGTTCCCATGTGGGTTCCCTCGGGGTCGCCCTCGATCGCCCGAGAGCCCGATTCGCCGGGATCCACGAGGGCGCTCGCCGGATCGAGCAGTTCAATGACGACGTCGCCGTCGACGACCAGCGCGAACTCATCGTGCGGAGTGACGCGCCACTCTGAGGTGCCCTCGGCGCGTATCGCTTCCAACACGTATTGCTGATTCTTGGCGACGGCGATCTTCTGCCACGGCTTCGCGCGGCTCGCCACCTCGAACATGTTGGAGAACACATAGTTTTTCGGGTCGTCGTTGATGATCTCGACGCCGCCCTTGGTGTACTGGTCGAGTCGACCAAAAACGGTCGTATATTCGCTCAAAAATCCCCCTCTACTTCGCCCGACGGGCTCGTTTGTCCTACAAAAAATGACTATAGAACAAATGGTCCACCTTTTGTTTCGATTTGGCCGGCTCGGGCGGGGCGAGACGAAGCACACCGAGAAAAATGGGCGGCCTTAAAAAGCAGCCGAGACCGCGAACGACGGATTTCCGCGGTTACAACTGGCGATAACGCGGCACGTAGCTTCCCGAGCCCAGCGACATCGAGTCCTCCGGGTCCATTGACTCATCCACCCCACCGACGACCTGCGTGACCCAGTCCAGGCGGTCCATCAGTATTCGCGTGACGCCGCCTTCGAGGGTGGACGAAGAAATGGCGCAGCTCGAGCAGGCACCCTGCAACTGCACTTCGACGACGCCGGTCTCCACGTCCGCGCGGATCAGCACCAGGTCGCCGCCGTCGGCCTGTACGGAAGGGCGCATGAGGTCCAGCAAGGCATTGAGCGACTGCAGCCGGGTCTGGCGCTCCTGGTCGCTAAGTTCTGACATCCCTACAGTCTGCCGTGAAAACAGTGCGCCGTGACCCGTAACAATCGTTTTACGCTGACTTTCTGTCTGAAGTCCAACTTGAATCTGTTGCGCTTGCGCGACGCTGCCCCTAGCGGGCTCGGCGTGATGAAGCCAGGAAAACCGTACACTTCAGTGCCCACGTATCTTCATCCTCCCAGCGTTATATCTTGATGCTGATACCAATCCAGGGCCCGGTAGAACTGACCAATCTCGAAATCCGGCCACATTTCATCGAGCACATAAAAATCTGCGTAGATCGATTGAATTGGCAAAAATCCACTCAATCGGCGACCTCCGCCCCAACGCACGATGAGATCGATCCTCGATATGTCAGCTGACGCAATATTCTCAACGAAATCGCCACCGGTATCTTCGCCGCCGTTTCGCGAAAAGTTTAGATCCCAATTCCAGCCGTAGTTGACGAGAAAATTGACCTTAATTCGACCTTCTCCGAATTTGGTCCGCTGGGTATAGGGGAGCAACTCCTTGGGAAATAAGTGTGACTTCGTATTTCCCACGACCAACAGTTCAGCATCTTTCGTTTCCAACTCTTCCACGGCCTTAACACACGCTTTCTGGAAGGCTTGGATCTGGGCGGATGGACGCTTGGTGTTGTCGACCGTGAATCCGTAAAAGGTTATTTCGCTGATTCCTAACTCCAGGCACGCTTCGTACACCTCTAGACCCGGTTGCAGCCCGAAGTGATAACCGTCCTGCTTCTCAAGTCCTTGATGTTCGGCCCACCGTCGATTGCCGTCGGGAATAATCCCGACGTGTTGGGGAAGTCGCTTGAAACTCGTCATGGTGGGCTCCGCTAGTAGAGATGGGAACAGCTACGAATTACGTCTACTCAATTGTCGCCGATTTTGCAACCGGAGCGAGACTCATTGCTTCGCGTCGCGCGGCTACCGCTTCGTCGAAACAACGCAAGGCCCGGGGACCCCACACGGTGCCCGGACCACCGTTCATGGCGATCGCAACGCCGATAGCTTCGCCGACCTGTTGTCGGGTCGCTCCCTGTCGGGCCGCTCCACGAGTGTGTGCCACGATGCAGCCATCGCACTCGCGCGTGATGGCAATGACCATGGCGAGCAGTTCCTTCAACGCGCCGCTCAGTTCACCTTCGGCCATCGCAGCGCTCGACATTTCGGCGAACCCTTTCATCACGTCGGGAATAAGTCCTCGTAGATCATTCGCCGGCTGACGCAACTCCTCACGAATTAAATCCATACTTTCCATTGCCACCTCCCCCGCCGAGCGTAGTCAGAGTTTCTACTGTCTAAGGTCGCAGGTTGTGACCCCAGCCCGCGTCGGCGCATCGTGAATTAGCGCTCAGAGGGTTGTGGCGTCATGGTGCGTGACCGAGCATATTGACGTAGTTGAGACCGGAGAACGTGCCCGCGTCGACGAATCGGCGGTGCCGAAGCAAACTTCAGTCACCCACCTCCAAGGTTCCATCTCGAAGAGGATGCTCGTGTCACTTGCCAGGGTGCTGATCTTGGCCGCCGAGGCTAATTGGACCACTCAGTTGCTGGAAACGGACAACCTCGCAAGTCCCATAGTTTTGTGATGCCCGAGGAGAGACTCACCGAATCTGTTGTGTTACGTACTTGCAAACGCCGGGGCTCACGATTTATGTTCCTCGTACCGCCGTCAGGCTGCGCGGCGGGCTACGTGGCCTAGTTCCCCTGATGCCCGGCGAGAATTCGGTCCACACCGCCGGACAGAATCCGAAATTCTGGTGGTAGAACTAGGCGCATGGGATTCGCTCAATACTCGGCACTGTTTATCAATTGCGCTAGCTATCGTCATCGCCCTATATCAATAGGAATTGATCGGCTGAGCGAGCTGACGCTGTCCATGAGTGATTCATTTGACAGGAGATTGCGTCTTGACTCACAGTGACCCTCGTACGTCTTCACGGCGTGTGCAGCGATCCTTTCAACACTTTGTCGAAAATGATGGTTTAACGATCCCGTTGCCGGGACACGGTGAGACCTGGAGCCGATTTGAGGCTCTCGCCTCAGAAGCGGCGGCGGATCTTTCGGTTGGGCGACTGATTGAAGGTCACGTCGATGCACTGGCCATCCTTGACGAAGCACGCATGAAACCGTTCGACGAAAGCGCGACGTACGGCGTCTGGGCCGCCCGAACTCCAATCGGCGGCACTATCGCTGACGTTGTTCCTGGCGGTTGGCTCCTAGGCGGAAGTAAACCATTCTGTTCCGGTAGTGGCATTATCGATCGTGCGCTGGTTACTGCGGAGACACCTGATGGCTACCGCCTTTTCGATCTTTCACTGAAGGATCACGTCGCAACGGTCCACGAGGATTCTTGGCCCGCGGTAGGCATGGCGGAATCTCAGAGCCACACCCTTGAATTTGGCGGCCCGGTGATCACCGAAAGTCAGGCCGTGGGCCCTCCCGGTTTCTATATGAATCGGCCAGGATTTTGGTTTGGCGCAGCGGGCGTGGCCGCGTGTTGGTTCGGTGGTGCAGTGGGTCTCGTAGGCGCGCTCGTGGAGTCGTTGGCTGATGAACCATCTGAACACAAACTCAGCGACCTGGGAATTGCCGTCGCCCGCTTAGAGGCGATGCGCGAGGTGCTACGCAGTGTCGCTAACGCAATCGACAACGATCCCGAAGACTCTTCTCGAAAAGCGCACTTTCGTGCCCTCGTGGTTCGTCAGGTGGTGCACGATGGCGCTCTAGAGGTCCTCGAACGCGTCGGTTCGGCCGGAGGAGCGCGTCCGCTTTGTCACGATGAGTCGCAGTCGCGCCGCGCGGCCGACCTCTTTGTTTATTTGTCGCAGCACCACGGGGGATCCGACGCGGCTGAACTGGGAAAACTCGCCAAGGATTCACGTTCGTGGCGCTGATCGTTGATAAAGAACATCTGGGTTGCTCCGAAGGGTCCTGGTTAAACAGTGGGCATTTCGCCACGTTGCCCCCCCTTGGACCGTTACGCGCTCGTCGTATCGTTGTGGTGGCGCCGCACCCCGATGATGAAGTATTTGGAGCTGGGGGCGTGATTCAACGCGCATTGGTCCAGCGCATTCCGCTTGCGCTTGTCGCCGTTACCGATGGTGAGGCGTCGCATCCTGAGTCCAAGGCAGCCGTAAAGTTTGGCCTGGCCGAGAAGCGCCATCGAGAGTCAATTGAGGCTCTTCGACGATTGGGCTGGAACGATCCAGCCATTACCAGAATTCACCTGCCAGATAGTGACGTTCGAGGGCATCAAGAACAACTCCGTGAAAAATTGGCGACGTCGCTTAGGCCTGACGACCTTTGCGTCGCTCCCTGGCGGTTCGACGGGCACCCCGACCACGACGTCTGCGGCCAGACCGCTTATGAGAGCTGCCGAGCGACAGGCGCTGCACTCCTGCACTACTTCGTGTGGACGTGGCATTGGGCCGATCCAAATGGCTCTGACATTCCGTGGGACCTATGTCGACGTTTCGATGTGACTCGTCGCGAGCGCGCGCGCAAACGATGGGCGACGGGGGCTTTCGAAACGCAAGTGAGAGCTATCGGGCCCGAACGCGCTGACGCCGGCATCTTGCCGGAGGCACTACTTCGCCGTTTCTGGCGTGCCTTCGAGATCTACGTCGACGAGACAGAAGCAATTCTGTGACCTCTACCGAACGCCGCTACTTCGAAGAAATGTACGAGAGTTCTCGTGACCCGTGGAATTATTCGTCGAGTTGGTACGAACGACGCAAATATGCGCTCACTGTTGCTGCGTTGCCGCGCGTTCGCTACCCCAGTGCTTTCGAACCAGGATGTTCCATAGGTGTGCTGAGCGAACTGCTCGCGGTGCGATGCGATCGATTATTGGCGACCGACATCATCCCCGCGCCGCTCGAGCGAGCATCCGAACGACTCCATCGATTCCCAGGCGTCATCGTGGAACAACGCGCCATACCTGAATGGTGGCCCGAACAACGTTTTGATCTCGTCGTGCTGAGCGAATTGGCCTACTACTTCGACGCCGAAACCCTGAGCGACATTGTGCTCAAAGTTGCTGAGTCGACCGATCCAGGAGCGGACCTCGTCGCAGTTCACTGGCGAGGCGAGACCGACTATCCCTTGACGGGCGATCAGGCGCACGAACTCATCGACGGTTCCCCCGAGTTCCAACGCGTGGCGCATCACGCCGAAGAGCGCTTCGTGTTGGACGTGTGGGAGCGAACGAAATGAGCCGACCAGGAAAAGCATTTGCTCGGACACGGGCGCTAGGGGTCGTATTGCCAGTACATAACGAGGAGGACCTGTTAGGCGCAGCGCTCAATTCACTGCAAGATACCTTTACGTTGATTTGCAATTGGCAAATTGACTATCAGCTCGTCATCGTGCTCGACTCGTGTACTGATTCGAGTGCGCCGATCGTGGAGCAGTGGCATCACCGTCGTCGAACGAAGAGTAATTCGCCCGAAGTGACAGTCGTTACGTCAGAGAGACATAACGTCGGCTTCGCTCGCGGTCTCGGCTGTGCGACATTGCTCGACACTTGGAATCGCCTCGATCCGGCCACCATTTGGATAGCAACGACTGACGCGGACTCGCGCGTTCCTAAGGAATGGCTCAAGGCACAAGTGCTCCAGCACGAATTAGGCGTGGACCTCTGGTGTGGACGGGTCTCGGTAGGTGATTGGTCCCCGCGCCTAATGGGAACTGGCGAGCAATGGCAACGCGAGTACGGGGAGGAAGCAGATCCCATTCATGGAACCAGTTTGGGATGTAACGCGGAACTTTACCTGGCGAGCGGGGGGTTTCGTCCAATCGAATCAAGCGAAGATCGTGACCTTTGCCGAAGCCTTCAGGCGATGGGCGCCGTGATCCATTTCGACTCGTCGGTTCCCGTGGTCACTAGCGCGCGACGCGACGCGAGGGCGCCCTTGGGTTTTGCGCACGCCCTCTGCAAAGTCGAAGAGCACTTGGAGATGACCGCGTTCGGCTAGGGAAGTTAATTAACTCTGGTCTTCCATACCGTCCGAGTCGAAATCGCCCTGGTCAACCATCGTGTCGGAATAATTCTCGTCGGCGCAAAGTTATGCCTCTGGCATTTCAACGGTGTAACTGAGTTGATAGATCATTCCAAATATGAACCGGTGATACCATTCATCCCAGGACGTCAAGACTCCGCATCCTTTTCAACTGGCGATAAGTCAGACATCAAAAAACAAGGTGTGAAGTGAATGTTGACGACATAGCGCCCAATACTCCGACTGATGACTCTCTGATGGTTTTTACGCCTCTCGAGGGTATTGCGAATGTCCGATTTCACCAACCCATTACGAGAGCGGAAGGGCCGTGCATTGTCGAAAATGTCTAAAGGCAAGTTGAAGAAACAAAGTCTGAAGGGTCATACAAGAGAAGTCGCAGGTACGGCGAGTGGCAATGATGTGCCCGCAGCCCAAGGTCATGCCTTTCAGGTGAACGACCCTCCCCAGCAGGCCGACGAAGAGAAGGTCGTTCGTGGGCACGGCGCCGAAGGCCATGCCTTTCAGGTGAACGACCCTCCCCAGAAGGCCGACGAGTAGGACTTCGATGCTATTGATGCATAAATTGATCGTCCGCAAAGCGAATGCAAACAGCCGTACGTTGACGGAAACCATAAATTCCAGTCCTTGGTCTTCATCGAAGGCGTTGAGTTGACCCCGCGAGGGTGAAGGGAGTGAAACAGATTGAAGCGACAGTGGCGCAGCTCAATTGGCCAATCACTTGGCAATTTACTTGGCGCTTCGAATACTCGAATCATGCGTTCGCGAATTGATTGAAATTAGTACCAAATGATGATGACTTTCTCATGTCGGATCGTGAAATCCTTGGTGGAAGAAAAGAGTGGCGTCGATCAGAATTAATCCTCCGGGACCAACTTAAAATTGACGATTTTCATGAAAATTCGGAGTCACTTCTAATGAGCAAGCGAACGCTTCTCGCGCACGACTTTTTGTAGTTTTGCCGCGTGCAGCGCAACCTGTTACTGTCCGAATGGGACGTCAAGACCTCGCATCCCTCTTACCTAACAGACCGTTAGAAAGAGTACGGAGACAGCTACTTTGTAGAAACGAGGATTACGTGTCCACACCTACGCCCACCAAAAAAACATCAACTCGTCGTCGAGCCAAGCGACCGCCAGCCGATGCACGGACCTCGAAGAACAGAGTTGTCGACAAGAAAGTCGACGAAGCGCAAGATGGAGATTACATTCGAGTCGCGCGTCGCTTGCCGTCAGGAAAACCTGAGCAACTCATGATTCTCGTGGGAGCACTCATATTCGGTCTGATTGGTCTCTTCGTACACATTCTGATTTTGGTTTCGGTAGTCCTGATGGCACTCCTTCTGGGCCTAATTGCTTCTGAAGCGAGGAATCAGGGAGGACGAGGCATCGTGTCAGACGTCACGAATGAAGCGAAAGTTGTCATTGGTGAACTCAGGAAGCCCGGACGGGTCGACACCGATGACTTGGTTGTGCAGGGCGAGGATTCGTCGGGGCAAACTGAATAGTCGTCGATCCACAGGACCAACTGTCACCAGAACGCTTTGGAAACCCATCTTCTGGAGAAAATTACGTTGAACATCGCTCACTTTGACCAATCGGTCATCGCGGCAATGCCGCCGCCAAACTTGTCGAAAAATTCAACGCCATGTAGTTCACCAAGTTGGTAAATAAAGCGCAGACCGCGCCGCCTTCTCGGGTCTGACGCCTGAGAAGAGTGACCAACTTCACTCGTGCGAGAGGGTCCCTTCGGCGATTGACCGGCCCCAGTGTAGCGCGTCGTACGCATGTCATCACGGCTGGACCCATCGTGGTCGGTTCAGGCCAGCTACGAGACCTTAGAAGCTGACCACTGTGTAGACGTCTTCTCTCGGCCAAACGGCACGTTCGGCTTCGAGGAGTTTCGTCGAGATCTCGAGGACATGGGAGCGTGGACCCCCATCAGTTACTTCTCGTCACACGAGTACCTCTCGCCGGAAGACGCGATCGTGGCGGGCCGCCGTCTCGTCACCTGGCTTGATTCGGTCCTTGATCGCTGACTACGTCGTGCGCGGCGATAGGACGAAAGCTTCTATGGGCGACTGCTCGTAGCGCTAAGAGCTGAAGTACTTTTTTAAACCCTGGTGCGACGAGACGTAGCCGTGGTCGGCGTAGAACCGGTGGGCCTCCTGTCGCACGTTATTGCTGGTGAGCTGGACTCGATAACATCCGCGTTCAATCGCCAACGCTTCGGCGGCGTCCAAGAGCGCTGCGCCGATACCCTGGTTTCTCGCGTCGGCGCGCACGTGCACACTCTCGATCTCGGCGCACCAACCGCCGGCGTGCTGAAAGTGCTGAAAAATCAAGACCTGCACGACGCCCACTAGCTCCGCGTCAAGGTCAGCCACCAGCACCTCACCGCGACGCGAGCGCGTCTCTTGAACGGCTGCCCAGTAGAGGTCCAACCGTGCGGGCCGCTCGTTCTCGGGCTTGGTCGATCCCGCAACGATCACGTCGACGGCCGCGGCCACGTCCGCCTCGGCGAGGGGGCGAACGCGAACGGACACGGCTACGCGCGCGGGTCGATGGGCGTCAATACGCCGACGGAGTCTTCAACGACCCGCGCCGCGTCGAGACAGAGGTCCTCGCGCAGGAGGTTGGCGATGATCTGCGCGCCGGTGGGCAACCCGTTCGCGACGCCGGTGGGCACGCAGGCGGCCGGCAGTCCCATCAGGTTGGCCGGCAGGGTGAAACGCACCATTTCGATGACTTTCAAGTTCGACTCTTGGTCGGCAATGTCAAAACCCAACTCGAAGGGCGGCTGGGTCCAGGTCGGACCGACCACGAGCGGGTAGTCCGTCATGAACTTTCGCCACTCGCTCGCTACTCGCCAGCGGCTCTGGTGCATAACGAAGAGCGACTCGGCGGTATAGGGAGGAAATTCGACGCCGGCGAGCGCGATGAAGCGTTTGGCGTCATCACCGAGCAACTGCATCAGCAGCGGTTCGTTCATGCTCATGCTCATCAACTGGAGTTCGGCCCAGGCCAGATAGGACTCGAAGAGCATCGGGGGCTCCACCTCCTCGACCTGGTAACCCGCGGCCTCGAGGGCCCGGCCGGCGACGCGCACACCTTCGGCGACATCGGGGTCCGTCGTGCCGCCCGACGGCGTGGGTACCAGCGCGACCCGTCGGGCAACGTCGCGCCCGCGCAACGGCGCGTCGATGGATTGCGGGTCGCGCCAGTGCGCGCCCATGACGACCTCCAGGCCGAGTCGCACGTCGGCCACTTGGCGGGCCAATACGCCCTCGGCCAACATGATTTGCTCGTTGATGGCTTGGTCAATAGTGGCACTGGGATTTCGGGCCGGTACACGACCACGCGAAGGCTTGATCGAGGCCACGCCGCAGGCGTAGGCCGGACTGCGCAGCGACCCACCAATGTCGTTGCCCAATCCAATGGGACTCATGCCCGAGGCGAGCGCGGCCGCCTCCCCGCCCGACGAACCGCCCACGGTCAGGCCGTGACGCCACGGATTATGCGTCGCACCGTAGAGCGCCGATTCGGTGTTCATGCGAAGCCCGAGATCGGGCATGTTGGTCCTGGCCAGCGCGACGGCACCGGCGGCGCGCATGCGCTCGACCGTCGGGGCGTCCTCGCTCGCCATGAAGTTCTTCAGCGCGATCGTGCCCTCGGTCGTGGCGTAGCCCGCGACGTCGATATTGGTCTTGATCGAAAAGGGCACGCCGTGCAAGGGGCCCAGGGGGCCGCCCGCCTTCACCAGAGCGTCGGCGGCGTCTGCTTCGGAGCGCACTTCATCGGGGCGCACTTCCACGACCGCGTTCACCTGCGGATTGACCGACGCAATGCGTTCGAGGTGGGCCTCGACCACCTCACGCGACGAGCACGCGCCGGAACGAATCAGGTTGGCCAGCGAGGACGCCGACTCCTGCCATAACTCTTTCGTCATCGCGACCTCCCGGAGTTGTTACTCCGAAGTTACTGGGTCACCCGAGGTGCGCCACCGCGTTAGCCGAAGCGGCCCTCGATGTAGCTCAGCGTGCGTTCGTCGTCGGGGTCGTTGAAGATCTTGGACGTGGGACCGAATTCGATCAGCTCGCCCGCCCGGTCGCTGCCCATCAACAAGAAGGCGCAATCATCCGAGACCCGCAACGCCTGTTGCATGTTGTGGGTCACGATCATGATCGTCACGCGATTCTTCAACTCGCCCATCAATGACTCGATGGCCTGGGTCGAGATGGGGTCGAGCGACGAGGTGGGCTCGTCCATCAAGAGGATCTCCGGCTCAACGGCGAGGGCGCGAGCGATGCACAGTCGTTGTTGTTCACCGCCGGACAGGGTGACCGCGTGGGCCTTCAATCGGTTGGAGACGCTGTCCCACAGGGCGGCCGCCACGAGCGCCGACTCGGCCGCCTCATCGAGAAGGGCCTTCTTGCGGATCCCGTTGAAGCGCAGTCCCGAAACGGCGTTGTCGTAAATCGACATCGTGGGAAACGGGTTCGGGCGCTGAAAGACCAT
>PLXU01000048.1 GCA_003151555.1 Acidimicrobiaceae bacterium
GTCGACGTGCCGATCGCGGTCAACTTCGGACCGATTCCCCTGGGCGCGGCCGAGCGATTTACCTGGCGCATGGTGATTGACGGGGAATCCCTGCCCGGCGGAACGGTCTCGTTTTCGACCCGTCCGCTCGCCGATGTGCTCGAAGAAGAATAGGGCCGGCGGTGGCGCGGTCTGGGCAAGACTGACGGCATGACCACTTTCGAACGGCCCTTCGGCCGTTACTTCGAACAGTTCGAGGTTGGTGACATCTATAGGCACTGGCCCGGCAAAACCATCACCGAAGCGGACGATCACCTCTTTTGCATGATCACCATGAACCACCATCCATTGCACACCGACGCCTTCTTCGCTCAACACGAGAGCGTCCACCAGCGCAACGTCGTGGTGGGCAACCTGGTCTATTCGCTGGTGCTGGGGATGAGCGTGCCCGACGTCTCGGGTTCGGCGATCGCAAATTTGGAGGTGGAGACGTTGATTCACCGTTTCCCGACTTTTCACGGCGACACCATCTACGCCGAGACGCGGGTGTTGGAGAAGATCCCTTCCACCTCCAAGCCCGATCGCGGCATCGTACTGGTGGAGACCAAGGGCTTCAATCAGGACGGTCAAGAAGTCTGCTATTTCCGTCGAAAGGTGATGGTGTGGAAGAGCGAGTTCGCGCCCGGGCGCCAGCGCCCGTACCGCGATGACGTCTGGGAGTAGCGAGTACGTCACGTTTCGCCGCGCGCTACGCCGCGCCGCCGGACCACTAAAGAGAGACCTGCCCTGGATCGGCCACCACGATCCCTGGGCGGTGCTGGTGAGCGAATTCATGCTCCAACAGACCCAGGTGTCGCGGGTCATCGGTCCCTGGAGCGAGTTTCTCGAGAGATTTCCCACGCCCGCCGACTGTGCGCGCGCCCCCCTGTCCGAGGTGATGAGGCGTTGGGCCGGGCTGGGCTATCACCGTCGAGCCAAGGCCCTGCACGACGCCGCTCGAATGATCCGCGACGAGTTTGACGGAGTGGTACCCAGTGAGGTCGGCCAGCTACTCCGGCTGCCGGGCGTGGGCGAGTACACGGCCAACGCGGTGGCTTCATTCTCCTTTGCTCGACCCGTCGCGGTGCTCGACACCAACGTCGGGCGCATACTGGCCCGCGCGCTGGCCAATCGACCGCTGGACAAGCGCGAAGCCGGCGCCATGGCGAACCAGTTGCTCGCGCGCAGCGCCAGCGCTGGCTTTAATCAGTCGATGCTCGACCTCGGCGCTCAGTACTGTCGAGCCGTTCCTCGGTGTGCGTCGTGCCCCGTCGCGGGCGTCTGCCGCTGGAACGCGGAAGGGGGAGTTGACCCCGCGCCACGTAGTGCGGCGGTGTCGCGCGCGCAGTCACCCTTCGTTGGCTCGGATCGCCAGCTACGCGGGCGCGTCCTCTCGCACCTGCGCGGTGGCGGGCTCGCCAAACTGGCGCTGTTCGCTCGGCTCGAGGGCACCGACGTCAAGAGATGCGAGGTGGTGCTGCACGGGCTGGTGCGTGACGGACTGGTGCAACGCCGTGGTCGAATGGTGCAACTCACGGGCGACTAGCCGCGGGGTGACCGGTAGTGTCACGTGGGTGAGTTCGCTCGACATTTCGCACTACAAGGAGGTCGTGGGTCACTACGTGACCGGCGTGGTGGTGATAACGGCACTGGCCAAGGAGGGTCCCGTGGGCTTCACCTGTCAAACCTTCAGCTCGCTCTCGCTCGATCCCATACTCATCTCCTTCGCGGCCAAGAGCGCCGGCAATTCGTGGCTAAAAATTCGCGGGGCCGACGCGGTGGGTTTTAACATGCTCGCGGCCGACCAGGTGGAAGTGGCCCGCGTCTTCGCCACCAGCGGCATCGACAAGTTCGTTGACGTGGACTGGTCGAAGGCGCCGCACGGCTCGCCCCTCTTGGCGGGCGCGATTGCTCACCTAGAGGGTCAAATCCTCAGCGTGACGACCCACGGCGACCACGATTTCGCCGTGGTGGCGATTGATTTTGTCCAGGCCGACGCCGGAAGCCCGCTGCTCTACTACCGCGGCGACTTCGGTCTTCCTGGATGAACGGGCGTCACTACGCTTCTTTTTGTGAAGAGGGTGATTCACTCGCATAACTTTCGGACGAGGCGGCGATGAGCGTCGCCGTCGAGGTGACGCTGGCGGTGTTCGTCACGCTGGTCGTTGTGGTGGTCCTACTGCGCGTGCGAAAGTTGCGCCGCGACGATATGCGCAAGATCGCCACCCGGGTTGATCGTCGATTGATGGTGCCCCCGCCGTCTCCCTACACCCCTTCGAAGGGTTTTCGCCTGTTGGATGGTACGGTGAATTCCGACGTCCGGCCCGAGCCGCCGCGGCCGCGTTTGGAGCTCGATCGCGACTACGTCTTTAGCGAGAGCCAACAACCGCCGACGTATCAGGAGAGCGTCTCGCCGCTGGGTCGCCACGACGAGCGCTGGGCGCTTTCAAAGTCGGTGCAGCGATCGCAGTTTTCCAGCGCGGGCCCGCGAGTCGCGCTGATCGCGATCGTGGTCGTCGCCGTCGCCGTCGTCGCGCTGTACTACGCGCAACGCGCGAACAAGCCGAGCGCGCCCACGACCACCACGACGCTGGCGGGCTCGACGCAATCAAAGGGCCGGGTGGACTGGCCGACCACGCTTGTGGCGACCACGCTCAGCGGGTCCAACGCCACGTATCGCCTACCGGTCGGCCACTATCGAGTCACGGTGAGTGCCACGAACGGCGCGGTCTGGACGGTCTTTCGCATGGGGTCGGCCAACACCCTGGAGTGGCAGGGCACCGTGGCGCAGGGTTCGAGTGAGTCGCTCGTACTCAGCGGCATCGGTCGGATCACGCTGGGTGCACCGCACAACGCGACCGTGCGAGTGGGCTTAAGCGCCGTGGCCCTACCGACGGCGCTTCCATCCACCTTGACCCTTATTCTGCAGCCGCGCGCGACGAGTCCGGGCTGATCTCATTGATCACGAAGGCCAGGATCTGCGCCTCCTCGCGCCACGCGTCGTAACGTCCCGAAGGCCCGCCGTGCCCGGTGCCCATCTCGGTCTTGAGGTACGCCACGTTGTCCGCGTTGGCGTCGCGCAGCTTGAGCACCCATTTGGCGGGCTCCCAGAATCCCACCCGCGAGTCGTTGAGCCCACCGGCCGCGTAGAGGTGGGGATAGATTCGCGTAGAGCCGTCCTCGTTGGTGGCGCGTACGTTGTCGTAGGGGGAGTAACCCTTCATGGTGCGGTACACCGTGGCGCTGGCGTCGGGGTCGCCCCACTCCTCCCACTCGCCCACGGTCAGGGGCAGCGACGCATCGAGCATCGTGGTCAGCGCGTCCACGAAGGGCACCTCGGCCACGACGGCCTTGAAGAGCTCGGGCGCCTGATTCATGACCGCGCCCATCAAGAGCCCGCCGGCCGAGCCGCCGCGGGCGGCCAGTTGCTCGGGCGTGGTGAATCCCCTGTCGATGAGGTCGCGCGCGACGGCGACGAAGTCGCTGAAGGTGGTGGGCTTCTGGGCCAGGCGACCCATTTCGTACCACGATCGTCCCATTTCGCCGCCCCCGCGGATGTGGGCAATGGCGAAGAGCACGCCGCGGTCGAGCAGCGAGAGTCGCAGTGACGAGAAGGTCGGGTCGATCGAAATCTCGTAGCTGCCGTAACCGTAGAGCAACAGTGGCGCGGGCCTGGTCGGTTCCAACGCACCGAACTGCGGTCCCAGGGTGAGCAAGTCTCGTCTACCCACGATCGACACCGGAATCTGCATACCGTCACTAGCGCTCACCCACAGGCGACTGGTGACGTACCTACTCGCGTCGAAGTCACCCAGGACCTTTTGTTGCTTGCGTACGATGATCTCGCCGGTGGCGACCACCAGGTCGGCCACCAGCCGTGGTGTGATGAGCGAAGTGCCGATGAAGCGGACCTGGGGGGTGTCGTAGTTCGGGTTGCCGGCCAGCACTTCGGTGCTCGGGTAACCGGTGTCTTCGCCCAGCGTCGCTCTCGCGAGTAGGTCGTCACCGAAGGGATCATCGCCCTCGAGCGTGGTAACCAGACGAAACCGGGCGCAGCCGTCGAGGCGCTCGCTGATGGCCAAGAAGGATTTGAAGGCGTCGACGCCGTCCAGTCGATTGCCCGGGCGCTCGCCAATCAGTTCACGCCACGCGCCTGCGTCCACTTGGCGAGCCAGCAGTCGAAAGTCGGTGGCGTCCTCGTTGGTGATTTTGAGCCACCAAGCTCGGCCCAATGCGTCGGTGAAGTGTTCGACGCCGTATTCAATGCCGTGGCGGCGCGGCTCTAAGAGGGTGAGTTCGCCCGTTGGTTCGTCGGCGCGAAGGTAGAGCACTTCGGTCGTCATGGAGGAGCCCACGACCACGCAGATCACCGCGTCGTCGCGGCTACGTCCCACCGAGAGGCTGTACTGCTCGTCCTCTTCCTGCAGCACCAATACGTCGGCGCTGGCCGGCGTGTTGATTTCGTGTCGCCATATCTGCCACGGCCGCATGGCCTCGTCCACTCGCGTGTAGAAGAAGTGTCTCGAGTCAATGGCCCAGGCAAACCCGTAGTAGACGTCGTCGAGTTCGTCACTGAGTGGGTCCTGGCCCATCAACGGTCGAACGGTGACGTGGTGGCGCTCGTTGCCCTCGAAGTCGGTGCCCACCGCCACCCAGGAATCATCGGGGCTGACGGCCAAGACGCCGACCGACAGGAATTCATGGTCGCCCGCTTCCTCGTTCTCGTCCAGGATGATCTGCTCGCCCTCGAGCGTCGTCAAGGGATCGATGACCGGAGGAGTGAGGTCGTCGCCGCGGGCCGGCACGCGCGCGCTGATCGGATAGTTCAGTCCTTCGCGCGTGCGGTCGAAGTACCACCAGGCGCCTCGGCGCACGGGTACCGAGATGTCGGTCTCTTCAATTCGACTCTTGATCTCTTCAAAGAGTTCGTCCTCCAAGGGCTTTAAATGCGCTAGCTCCTGGACGAGAAAGTCGTTCTCGGCGCGCAGGTGACTGAGGACCTCTTCGTTCTCGCGGTCCATCAACCAGTAGTACGGGTCGACGCGGCTGTCGTCGTGTCGGGTAATCGTGTGGGGTCGCTGGGGGACGGAGGGAGTAGGCACGGCAACCACTTTGGCACTAATTACGGTCAAAGCGGGTTGGTTAGTTGTTACTATGGACGTAGGAATATTCCCAGAGGAGCGCCGTGACAACTGACAGTCTTGATTTCAGTCGCTACAAGTTGGGTTGGTCCGATGATCAAATTCCGGTCTTCAAACCCAAAAAGGGCATCAACGAAGCGATTGTGCGCGAGATGTCGGGTATCAAGAAGGAAGAGCAATGGATGCTCGACTTTCGTCTCAGCGCGCTCAAGCGTTTCGAGAAGAAGCCCATGCTGCCGTGGTTCGCGACGCGTATGCCCGATCTTGATTTCAACGACATTTACTACTACATCAAGCCCACCGAGAATCGCGTGGAGCGATGGGAAGACCTGCCCGACGCGATAAAGAACACGTACGAGCGCTTGGGCATTCCCGAGGCGGAACGCAAGTACTTGGCCGGCGTCACCGCCCAGTATGAATCCGAGGTCGTTTTTCACCGCAATCGCGAGGACCTGGAGCGTCTCGGCGTCCTGTTCTGCGACATGGACACCGCCGTGCGCGATTACCCCGATCTGGTGCGCAAGTACTTCGGCACCGTTATCCCTCCCAACGACAATAAGTTCGCCGCCCTTAACTCGGCGGTATGGAGTGGCGGCTCGTTTATCTACGTGCCGCCCGGAATCAATGTCGATCAGCCGCTGCAGGCCTATTTTCGAATCAACACCGAGAACATGGGTCAATTCGAGCGCACGCTCATCATTGCCGACGAAGGTTCCCAGGTGCACTACGTGGAGGGATGCTCGGCCCCCGTGTACTCGACCGACTCGCTGCACTCGGCGGTCGTTGAACTGGTGGCGCTGCCCGGATCGCGAATCACCTACACCACCATTCAGAACTGGTCGAACAACGTCTACANNGGATCGACGGCAACATCGGCTCCCGCCTCACGATGAAGTACCCGTCGGTCTACCTCATGGGACCCAAGGCTTCCGGTGAAGTGCTCTCCGTGGCGTACGCCGGTCCCGGGCAGGTCCAGGACGCGGGCGCCAAGATGGTGCACTGCGCTCCCGAGACGACCTCGACCATTGTTTCCAAGTCGATCTCCAAGGAGGGTGGACTTACTTCGTATCGCGGTCTGGTGAAGGTCGAAGAGGGTGCGACGGGGGCCAAGAGTTTTGTGCGCTGCGACGCGCTGCTGCTCGACGAGACGGCCATCTCCGAAACGAGGCCCTACATGGAAGTGGGCGAGCAGGACGCGTCGATCGGCCATGAAGCCACCGTTTCTAAGATCGGCGACGACCAACTCTTTTATCTGATGAGTCGCGGTCTCACCGAGGTGCAGGCCATGGGAATGATTGTCAACGGCTTCATCGAGCCAGTCACGCGCACGCTGCCCATGGAATACGCCGTTGAGTGGAGTCGCCTGATTGAACTGCAGATGGAAGGTTCCGTCGGCTAGACGAGTTACTGAACTCCTTGATCCAGGCCCCGTTGCCGGGATCCAGTTGCAACGCAACTGAGGCGTGGTCGGTCCAGTAGCGTCATCGCATAGAAGGGGGTGACGATGTTCTGTGCTCACTGCGGCACGTCGATGGAAGCGAGCGATGCGTTCTGCCGCTCCTGTGGCGCGAGCATCGCAGCCTCATTGCCACCACCTCCGACTCCACCGACGCCGGCGTACGATCAACGTGCCAACGGCCCCTCCTCGGCCCACGCGTTCGACCGCACGCCTTCGCAGACCAATACCTTGGCCATCGTTTCCTTGGTCGCGGCCTTCATTTTCTGGCCGGCGGGGATTATCTGCGGCATCATTGCGCGCCAACAGATTCGTACGACCGGTGAGGCGGGTGAAGGAATGGCGCTCGCGGGCATCATCATCTCGGTGGCCGCCGCCGCGCTCACCACGCTGCTTATTGTCCTATTCGTTTTCCTCTTTTCTCATCTGCTTTCGTGTGGGGGTGTGCCGGTACCCATCTCGAATGGCCCGGGCGTGACCTTCTCTTGCGTGCACGGCATCTGGCGTAACTGAGTATGTGAACGTCGATTCGTGGATCCCGGGTTCATTCTTCTCGCTAGATCGAAGTCGCGCCGCGAGCTAGAGAAGTTGTTGTTTGAGTGACTTTTGGCGCCGGTCACGCGCTGGCCCCTTTGTTGTATTGGCGGATATCCGATGCGGCGACGGGCCCCGGCATGTAAATTTGAGTCATGGGAATGCGCGAAGAGTGCAAGCACTTTCAGAGCCGCACGTACGCGAACGGCGAGGCGGCGCGGTTCTGCGTGCTCGGACTCGCGCCCGATCAGCCCTGGTCCTGTCCGGACGACTGCATTGCTTACGAGCGCCGTTTCGCCGACGTGGGCTGGGCCCACGGATCACTGGTGAAAAAGCCAGTGGAAAAGGTACCCGATTCGAACGTGCCGGTGGACGACCGGCGCGAGATCCTCGACATGGCGAGTGACATCGTCAACGCCGTAGCGCCGGAACTATTCGAAGAGCGTCGACTCGAACTCGAAGAGATTGAGGACAAGCAGCGGCGCAAGCGCAAGTTCTGGCGCCGTTAGTCGCCCGTAAAGATTGGCGTGCGATTCTCGATGAAGGCCGTCAACGCTTCCTTGAGGTCGTGGCTCTGCAGGTGCATCGTATTCCAGCGCGCGGCGAAGACGAGACCTTCGTGCACGGTGTGACCGTCATTGGCGCCCAAGACCGACTTGGTGCCGCGCACGGCCAAGGGTGAGTTGGCCGCGATCTCGCGGGCGAGTTCGTACGCGGCCGCGTGTACGTCCTTGGCGCTCGAACCGTGCACGGAGTTGACGAGTCCGATCTCGGCGGCCCGCGCGGCGTCAATGTCCTTGCCGGTGAAGGCCAGTTCAGCCATGTGCCCGGCACTGATGATCTTGGGCAGGCGTTGCAACGAGCCGAGGTCGGCCACCAGGGCCACTTTGGCCTCGCGCACCGAAAAGACGGCGTCGCCCGCCGCTAGGCGAATATCGCAGGCGCTGATGAGGTCGACCCCCGCGCCGATGCAGTAGCCGTGCACCGCGGCGATCACGGGAAAAGGAAGTTCGCACAGCGACGTCACCGAGTCCTGCATGATGCGCACGTTGTCGTAGGTGATGGCGGTGGCAGCGACCTTGGCCGAGCTGTCGCCATTGGCGTGCAGCAACGAGCGACTGGCCTCCTTGAGATCGAGTCCGACGCTGAAGTGCGGACCCTTCGCCGCAATGACGAGTACGCGCACGCTGGCAATTGCCGCCAGCGCCGCGCTCGCGCGCAGTAGGTCACGCCACAGGGCGCTGCCCATTGCGTTGCGGGCCTCTTCGCGGTCCAGCCACAGCGTGGCCACGTGTTGGTTGACTTCGAGGGTGATGACGTCAGATTCGAATTCCACGATTCCTCCTGCGCTCGGGCCAAGCCTAGAGCCGGGCTCGGCGGGAGAAAAAGGGCCGTCTATTACACTGGCCAGGCCTCTCATCTATGAAAATCTTCGCTGAATCAGCCTCCACTTTTATTGCCGGCCGGCCCGATGCGGCCTCGCGTCAGCTGGCTTGGACCGGCTTCGAGCGGGCGGGACTTCCCCAGGTGAGTGACGAAGTGTGGCGTTACGCGCCGTTGGGCGAACTGGACCTGGACCGCTTCGCCGTGACCGCGGCGCCGATCGCCGCGGCCGATTCGGACTTCGCGAGTGAACTCTGCCGACGTGCCGGACTGGTGGTTCGAGTGATCGACGGGTTCTGCGAGGTCGTCAACAGTGAAATCGAGGGCGTCAGCGTCGAGATTGACGGGTCGTCGACTTCGCTCAGTGGTGAGGCGCTGTCCGCTCGCTACGAGAGCGACACCTTCAGTCTGCTCAACGCCGCGCTGGCACCGGCGACCACGGTGATTCGCATTGCCGCGGGGACGCTCGTAGCAAAGCCCATCGTGGTCCTTAACGTCACCCACGGTTCGTCGTCATTCCCGCGAACGCAAATCGACCTCGGTCGCGGCGCCAACGCCACAGTGGTCGAATATTTCGAGGGCGGCGCCGACGCCCTGGTCGTGCCACTCAGCGAATACCAGATTGGCGAAAACGCCGCGTTACAGCTCATCACCTATCAGCGTCTGGCGCCTAGCGCCTGGCACGTGGCCCGCACCACCGGCTTCTTGGGACGTGACGCTCGACTGCGCCAGGCGGTAATTGGCATGGGAGGCCACTACAATCGCTCACGCAACGACGCCGAGATGCTGGGTCTGGGTTCGGAGAACGAATTGCGCACCACCTTCTTGGGATCGGGCAGTCAGGTGCACGATTTTCGCACCCATCAGATGCACATCGCGGGCCGTAGCCATTCCACGCTGCTGTCCAAGGGCGCCGTGGCCGACGACTCACGCTCGGTCTACACCGGACTCATTGAGATTGAAAAAGGAGCCAAGCGCACCGACGCTCGCCAAACGAATCACAACCTGCTGCTCTCGCCGACGGCCCACGCCGACAGCGTGCCCAACCTGGACATTCGTGAGAACGACGTGATGTGCGCGCACGCCTCGAGCGTGGGTCCACTCGACGAACTGCAACGCTGGTACATCGAATCTCGCGGGGTGAGCCGCAACGAGGCCGAGCGGCTAATGATTCAGGGCTTTTTCAACGAAATGCTGGTGACCCTGCCCCTCGAACTGGCCGAGTTGGTCGAGGCCGACGTGACCTCGGTGCTGGCCTCGGTGCGGATTGTGACGCCGTGACGGCGGTGGACATTGGGACCCTGGATGACTTCGTTGACGGCGAAGCCCGTCAGGTTCGCGTCGAGGGTCGCGTATTGGTGGTCATACGTATCGGCGACGATATCTACGTGCTGGACGACCGGTGCAGTCACGAGGACTTCAGTTTGGCCGAAGGTGAAGTGAACGTCGCGACGAGGGAGATCGAATGCGAGCGTCACGGCTCGATGTTCCGACTGAGTGACGGTGAGCCCACCTCGTTTCCCGCGACGCGGCCGGTGGCCCACTACGACGTGCGCCAGAGCGCGGGTCGCGTGGAGGTGATGGTGCCGTGACGTCGACGCTCACGATAGAGGGTCTACGCGTGGAAGTCGCGGGTAAAGAAGTGCTGCGCGGCTTTGACCTCGTCATGTCTTCGGGGGAGGTGCACGCCATCATGGGCCCCAACGGGTCGGGCAAGTCGACGTTGGCCCACGCGCTGGCCGCGCACCCGGGCTACAAGGTCCTCGACGGCTCGGTGACGATCGATGGTGTGCAATTACTGGAACTGTCCGCGACCGAGCGGGCTCGCCACGGTCTCTTGCTGGCGCTGCAGCAGCCCATGGAAATTCCCGGCGTGCGTCCGATCGATCTGCTGGTCGCGGCCGGCGCGGATCCGACGAACCTACGAGAGAGAATGAACGATGAAGCACGCAGCGTCGAACTACGGCCCGAGGTCCTCGACCGCTTCGTGAACCTCGACCTCTCCGGGGGCGAACGCAAGCGCGCCGAGATGGTCCAAGTGGGTATTCTTCGGCCCAAGTTCGCCGTGCTCGACGAGATCGACTCCGGTCTCGATGTCGATGCGCTAGGTGCGGTGGCGCGACGTCTGCAACGAGCGACCACCGAGTGGGACTGCGGCGTGCTCGCGATCACACACTTTCGTCGCCTCCTCTTAGAACTCGTACCGACGATGATTCACGTGGTAAGCGGTGGGCGAGTGGTGGCCACCGGGGGACCGGAACTTTCTGCGGTACTGGAAAAAGACGGCTACGAACCATTTCGCGTAACGAACGCTTGACCGTGTTCGTCCTACGTGCGCCGTTAAACTTGTCCAATGGCTGACGGACGTAATGGCAAACCCCAGGGCCGTTCCAGGATTCCGCCGGGCCCCCAAATTGGCCCCAAAAACGCAATCGCCAACGAGCATCGATTGGTCGCGTTAGGCGACGCGGTTGATCGACAGTCGGGCGTGCAACAAAGGCGCCACCGCCCCGTGCGGCCCGGCCGACGACGTCGCCGCGTCATCATCTCGCTGGTGACCGTGGTTGCCGTGATAGTGGCCGTGTTGGGCGGCGGCTACCTGTACGCCAACTATCGCTTCGGCCAGATTCCCAAGATCCACGTCGCCGGCGAACTGCCCCAGCTCACGGGCAAGCCCTTCAACATCTTGGAGATCGGCTCGGACTCGCGGGCCGGACTCACCGGCAAGGTGGCAGTCGCCACCGGCGCCACCACCACCCCGGGCCAGCGAAGTGACGTCGTCAAGATCATGCACATCGATCCCCAAGCCGGCACGATCTCGGTGCTGTCGATTCCGCGCGACACCGTCGTGACGCTGCTCGCGAACCAGTCGCTCTACGGTAACGCCAACCGCATCAACGTGAACTTTTCCAACGGCCCTTCGCTGCTGGCCCAAACCATCACCGCCAACTTCGGCATTCCCATCCAACACGTAATCGTGGTGAGCTTCGCCGGCCTCATCAATTCCATCGACGCCATCGGTGGCATCTACCTCGACTTCCGCTTTCCCGCCAAGGACGAGTTTTCGGGCCTCAACATCAAGACCACCGGCTGCCAGCTGGTGACGCGTTTCCAGGCGCTGGCCGTCGCGCGCAGCCGACACTACGAGTGGTACCAGAACGGAGTATGGAACTTCGACGGGACCAGCGACTTCGGACGCATCAACCGCCAGGACGCGTTTATGCGGGCCATGATCAATCGGGTCCGCGGCCTGTACAACCCCCTCTCGATCAACTCGTTCCTCTCCAAGATTCCCCAGGGCATCACGCTGGACGACAAGTTCACCCTGACTGAACTGATCGCCATGGCCGTAAAGTTCCACGGCATGAATCCCAGCTCGATGCTGACCTATACGTTGCCCACCAATGCCGTCAATGGCACGAGCTTGGGCGACGTGCTCGACGTGGCCGAACCGGCCGCCCAGCAGATGCTGGTGAACCTCTACGGCAGTTCATTGTTGACGCCCACCAACCCGCCGCCCAACGCCTCCGGCCAGACACCGCTGCCTCCCCATGTCACGCCCACGACCACGACCAGCACGACCACCACGGTGAAGAAAGCAACGGGCCCGACGTCGTCCACGTCAACGACCACCACGACCATCAATCCGTCGCAGGCCATTCCCTCGTTTGACCCGGTGCCCTGTAGCCCCTGAGCGTTAGCTGAGGTCGTCGAGCCCCTGGCTCAAGGTATTCCACGCGAGCGTCGCGCACTTGATGCGCACCGGAAATTTCACCACGCCCTGAAGGGCGGCCAGTTCACCGAGTGCGCGAAGGTCGGCCTCGACCGGCTGGCCATTCTCCTGTAACGCCGTGGCGTGCACTGTCATCAACTGCTTGAACGAGGTGATGGCCTCGCGCACCTGCGCGAGGGACTTGCCCTTGACGGCGCTACTCATCATTGACGAGGAGGCCTGGGAAATCGAACACCCCTGGCCAGTCAGTTTGATGTCGACCAGGACGTCGTCTTCGACGTTTAGATAGACCACGATCTCGTCACCGCAGAGCGGGTTGAATCCTTCGACGCGCTGGGCCGGCGGCGAGGCCAGCTCACCGCGATTTCGCGGCGAGCGGTAGTGGTCGAGGATGATTTCGCGGTAGAGGTCCTCGAGGTTAGACACGCTCTAGCCAAACATCTTTATGGCGTGCTCGAGCGCTTCGAGCAACACGTCGGTGTCCTGCACGAGCGAGTACGGGCCGTAGGAAACGCGCACGGTGGCCACGAGATCAAAACGGCGCATGAGGGGCTTGGCGCAGTGGTGGCCCGGTCGCACGCAGACCCCAAACTGGTCGAGTACCTGGGCCACGTCGTGGGCGTGCACGCCCTCGACGTCGAGGCTGATGACGGCGCCGCGATCGGTCACGTTGTTCGGGCCAATGACCCGCACCCGACCCGCGAACTGCTCTTCGAGGCGATGCAACGCGTCGCGCGTGAGCTCTTCTTCGTGCTTGTCGACGTTGGCCATGCCGAGACCGTCGAGGTAACGAATCGCCGCACCCAGCCCGACCGCTTCGGCGATGGGTGGAGTGCCCGCCTCGAATCTCGTCGGGCCGCTGGCGGGGGTGTAGCCGTCGAGGCGCACGTCGGCGATCATGCCGCCACCGCCGAGGAAGGGCGGCATGTCGGCCAAGAGCAATTCGCGCGTCCAAAAGACGCCGATGCCGGTAGGTCCCAACATCTTGTGGCCCGAGAAGGCCACGAAGTCAACGTCGAGGTCGTGCACGTCGGTGGGGCCGTGGGCGACTGACTGCGCGGCGTCGATGGCAATGAGGGCACCGACGTCGTGCGCCGCGACCGCCAGTTCCTTGACCGGGTTGATGGTGCCGAGCACGTTGGACATGGCGGTCACCGAGACCAACTTGACGTCATTTAAGAGGTGATCGAGATTGGTGAGATCGAGTCGGAACTCGTCGGTCACGGGGATGAAACGAACGTCGATGCCGCGCTCCTCACGCAGCTGGAACCACGGCACGATATTGGCGTGGTGCTCCATTTCGCTGAGCAGCACGACGTCGCCGTCGTGCAGGTTGGCCCAACCCCAGGACTTGGCGAGCAGGTTGAATGACTCCGTGGTGTTCTTGGTGAAGACGACTTCCTCGGCCCCACCCGGGGCATTGATGAATCGGGCAGTCGCGTCGCGGGCTCCTTCGTAGGCGGCCGTTGCCTCGCTGGCCGTTTGAAAGACCGAGCGGTGCACGTTGGCGTGGCGTAACTCGTAGTAGCGGCTCATGGCTTCGATCACGGCTCTCGGGGGCAGCGACGTCGCGCCCGAGTCGAGGTAGGTAATGGGGTGGTCGTTGATCACGCGCTCGAGCAGCGGGATGTCGTGGCGAACAAGGCGGGGGTCGAAGCTGGTCACGTCGTCACCGCACGCCAGGCGTCGTACCCGTCGAGTTCAATCTGCTGGGCCAGCTCGGCGTTCGCCGTGTGCACGATGCGGCCGTCGACCAAGATGTGCACCTGGTCGGGCTCGATCTCTTCGAGGAGTTTCACGTAGTGGGTCACCACGACCACGCCCATGAGGGGATTCTCGTCGCGCACGGTTCGCACGCCGCGCGCCACGATGCGCAGGGCGTCGATATCCAGACCCGAGTCCGTTTCGTCCAGGAAGGCAATGGCCGGCTCCAGGAGTGCCATTTGCAGCACCTCGTTGCGCTTGCGTTCGCCCCCGGAGAAGCCTTCGTTGAGGTGGCGCTCGGCGAAGGCCGGGTCCATGCCCAGACGGTCCATCCACTCGGCCAGGTCGAGGCGAACCTCCAGGATGCTCAGCTCTTCGAGGCCCTTGCGCGCGGCGATGGCCTGGCGCAGGAACTGGATGACCGAGACGCCGCTGATCGCTTCGGGGTACTGGAAGGCTAGGAATATGCCGGCGCGCGCGCGTGTGTCGGGCGACCAACTGGCGATGTTCTCGCCCCTGAGAAGTATTTCGCCGTCGGTGACGCGGTAGCCGGGATGGCCCATCACGACGTTGGCCAAGGTCGACTTGCCGGCGCCGTTGGGCCCCATGAGCGCGTGCACCTCGCCCTCTCTAACCGTGAGGTCGATGCCGCGCAAAATCGCGGCGCCGTCGGCCTCGACGTGGAGATTACGCAGTTCTAAGAGAGGCTGGGACACGGGTCCGAGCCTACCGGGGCGACTTAAATGCCGACCGCGCTACCAACCACGCTCGACCCACTCGTCGAGGTGGGGACGCTCGGCGCCGATGGTTGACTCGCGCCCGTGGCCCGGCCAAAAAATCGTGTCGTCGTCGAAGACGCGGTAGAAGCGCTCTTCGATGGATTTAATGATGGTGGAGAAGTCACCGCCCTCAAACGTCGTGTTGCCTGGTCCACCGGGAAAGAGCGTGTCGCCGGTGAACAACACCGGTGTGCCTTCGAGGGCGAAGGAGATGCTGCCTGGCGTGTGCCCCGGGGTGTGGATCGTGCGTAGTTTCAACTGGCCCACGACGTGCACGGTGTCGTCTTCGAGCAGATGATCGTAACCAGGCAGCATGTCGGCGTCCTCACTGCGCACCCAGACGTCGATCCCGGCGGCGCGAACCTGCTCGACGGCTCCGATGTGGTCCCAGTGGCCGTGGGTTTCGAGCACCGACGTGACGCCAAGGCGAGTGGCGACGCGCAACAACCGGTCGTGCTCATTGGCCGCGTCGATCAACGTGGCCTCGCCGCTGGCGCGACAGCGCACGACGTACACGTTGTTTTCGATCGGACCCACCACGAAGCGGTGTACCTCGGCCGTCGCGTCGGACCAGACGAGCTCTACGTTGTCCATCCCACCAGAATGCCACCTGGCCGGTGGGGCTGCGTCAACTCGTCGCGCGACGCAGCGCCAGGGGCACTTTCGATTGATAGAGCGCCACGTCACCACCGCCGGGCAGGGAGATTCGTATCACCGAGCCCCACTGCGCTTCTTGCACCTTCGAACAGGCGACCCCTTTTTCGGCGAGGCTGGCCATATCGCTGTCCAAATCATCGGTGACGAGGAATAATTCGTGCCGGCCGTTTTCTTCGTCGGGGTGTACGGGCAGTTCGGCGGGCGGCAGGGCGAAGACGAGCCAGCCGTCGCCGACGTCGAGGGCGGAGAAGCCCAGGACGTCGCGCAGGAACGCGCGATCGGCCTCAGCGTCGCGGCTGAAAATAATTACGTGGGCGCCAAAGATCATCAGGTTGCTTCCTCTCGTGGCGTTCGTGCGCTACGAGGCCAAACTACCCCTGGCTGTTAGGGCCGACACCCGATCAGCACGACGCCGGCGCCACCAGCCTCCGACTCGCTCGGGCGCGTCCAAGTATGAGTAATCTCGCTACGAACGGCATTACTTGCCAGTAGGAAAAGAAGGAACGCCATGAACTTTGGCTTTAGCGAAGAACAAGATGAACTGCGCAAGATGGTGAAGCGATTCCTGGACGATAAATCTCCCGAGAGCGAAGTGCGCCGACTCATGGCGACCGCCGAAGGCTACGATCCCGCAGTGTGGAACCAGATGGCGAGTGAACTGGCACTACAGGGACTCGGCATCGCCGAAGAGTTCGGGGGTCAAGGTTACGGTCCGGTCGAACTGTACGTGGTCTTTGAAGAGATGGGCGCGAACCTTTTCTGTTCGCCCTACTTTTCGACGGTGGCGCTGGCCGCTAACGCCGTTGCCCTGGTGGGCAGCCAGGCTGATCAGGCGGCGTACCTGCCGGGCATGGCCTCAGGCGAAACGATCGCGACGCTGGCCCTCACCGATGACGCCGGCGATTGGAACCTCGCCACCACATCGACCACGGCCAAGAAGTCCGGCGGCGGCTGGGTCGTCAACGGAGTGCGCAATTACGTGACCGACGGCAACGTTGCATCGATCATCTTCGTGCCGGCCATGACCGAAAAGGGCCTCTCGCTCTTTGCCGTTAAGGGTGACGCCGCGGGCGTTGCGCGCGAAGCGCTGCCCACCATGGATCAAACCCGTAAGCAAAGTCGCATTGAACTAAAGGACGCGCCGGCGGCGTTGGTGGGCGAAGAGGGAGCCGCGCTGGCCGGTCTCGAGACAACACTGCAGATTGCCGAGGCGGCCCTAGCGGCCGAGCAGGTGGGCGGAGCCCAACGCGTGCTCAACAACGCGGTGGAGTACGCCAAGAACCGGGTACAGTTCGGCCGCCCGATTGGATCGTTCCAGGCCATCAAGCACAAGTGCGCGGACATGCTCCTCGACGTCGAGTCGGCGAAGTCCGCGGCGTACTACGCGGCCTGGGCCTCGCAAGAGCGCAATGATGAACTGCCGATCGCGGCGAGCCTCGCGAAGTCGTTCTGCTCCGAGGCGTACTTCCACTGCGCGGCGGAGAACATTCAAATTCACGGCGGTATCGGTTTCACGTGGGAGCACCACGCGCATCTCTATTTCAAGCGCGCGAAGAGTTCGGAGCTATTCCTGGGTGACCCCGCCTACCACCGCGAACTTCTGGCTCAGCGCCTAGGCATCTAGCTCGGTGCTCGCCCACGAGCAACTCCAGAGCGGTGCGTCGCTGCTGGACCTTCGAATCGCGACCTCGAGCGCGAGGCCGCTAGCCAGCCACGCGCTGATAATCGTGCACGGACTTCCGAGGGCCATGGGGATGGGTCGTCAGGCGGCCGGTCTCTTGCCGGAATTGGCCGAGCACATGGCCACGGAGTCAGGATGGATCGTCGCGACCGGCACGCTCTCCGGCGTTGGCGGAAGCACCGGTACCTTTTCGGCGACGCAGTGGCGCGCCGACTTGAAGACAATCCTCGAGCGCGTCGACGAGGGGGAGCGACGGATCTCGATGGCCGGTTTCGGTTTCGGTGGCGCACTCGCCCTGGCGACTGCGGCCGAGGACGAACGAATTCGCGGCGTGGCCACGTTTGCGACGCCGGCTCACTTGGAGCCGTGGTGCGGCAGTGCCGAGGATTTCCGTCGGGCGGTGCAGATAGCCGGCGTGGTCGGCGACGAACGCGACCTCTTACCGGCCGAAGAACTCCGCGACGACGTCTTCGCGATCGATCCTCTGGTGTCAATCGCGAAAATTCCCCCGCGTCGGCTCATGGTCGGTCACGGTACTGAGGACATCGAGATTCCGCACTCCGATGCTCGCGACCTCGTGGCGGCCGCTGAAGGTCGCGCCGAACTTCGATTGATCCAGGGCGCCGGTCATCAACTACGCGCCGACCCTCGGATGGTGGCGACGTTGTTAGGTTGGCTCGACCGGCACCGTTGACAGCGCCTCGTCGAGCGCGACGCGGATTCGCCGGGCCGCCACTTCGGGGTCCTTCGCCTCGGTCAGCGCGCGAACGACGACGAAATGACGCAGACCCGCGGCGACGAGTTCGCCGACGTTCTCGGCGTTCACGCCTCCGGTCACGAAGACCGGTCGGTCACTTCGGGCTTGACTGGCGACGGCGTACGTGATCCCCGTTCCCTCTCGACCCGGTTTGGTCGGCGTGGCGACGATCGGTCCCGCGCTGAAATAGGTGGCCATCTGATTGAGCGCCTCGTCGAACTCATCTGTCGAGTGCGTCGAAAGTCCGACAATCGCGTCGTAGCCCAACAGTTCACGACAGCGCGACACGCTGGCGTCCTCTTGGCCCACGTGCACGCCGTCGGCGTTCACGGCGACGGCCAACTCGGGCGAGTCGTTCATGATGAAGGGCACGCCGAACTCGCGACAGATCGGCACCATGAGCTTCGCGTCAGCGATCCGGGTCTCGTCGTCGAGGTCCTTTTCTCGGAGTTGGACGACGTCGACGCCCCCGCGAAGGACCGCCGGTAAGAAGCCGGCGAGGTCGTCGCGATGTCCCACGCAGAGATAGAGGTGACGTCGATCCAAGCGGTACACGAGGTCCACCCTAGGAGTCGCTCGGGCGCGGCCGCGGTACGGCAGAATAGATGAATGCAGATACCCGCCAAGACCGACTACGCCATCCGAGCGCTGCTCACTTTGGCGGCCAGTGACGTGTCGGTGAGCGCGGAACACCTGGCCCAGGAACAGGACCTCCCGGCCAAGTTTCTCGGCGCGATCCTCTCGGACCTTCGTCGCGGCGGGCTGGTGACCAGTCAGCGCGGACCGGAAGGCGGCTTCAAGTTGGCCCGCGGCGCCGATCAGATCTCCATCGCCGACATCGTTCGCGTGGTGAGCGGTCCGATGGCCGGCGTGCGCGGCATGAGGCCCGAAACGTTGGTCTACGAGGGCGAAGCTACGCACCTGCGCGAAGTCTGGATCGCGGTGCGCGGGGCCCTGCGAGAGGTGCTCGAACACGTGACGCTCGAGCAGGTCCTTCGCGGTGAACTGCCCGACGCCGTGACGCGCTTCACGACCGAATCAGATTCGTGGGTCACCCGCACCACATGAGGCAGATTCATACCGACGGCGCCTGCCGCGGCAATCCCGGACCGGGTGGCTGGGCCTGGGCCGAGGGTCGCGACGGTTTCGCCAGCGGCGCCGCGGCGCACACGACGAACCAGCGCATGGAGGTGATGGCGGTCATCGAGGCGTTGCGCGAGAACGTGGAGAACCCGATAGAGATNNCGATCGTTCTGGACGGAAAACGCGACGTGCGCTTCTCGTGGGTGAAGGGCCACTCCGGTGACGCGATGAACGAGTTCGTGGACGTTCTCGCGACCGAAGCGGCCGACACCCAACGGGGGCGACATTCGTAACCAAGCACCCGGCACGAATTGGCGAAGAACCAAAACATTAGGATTCCCCCGGGGGTCATTCACTACGAGATTGAAGGATAAGACGTGACTAACGAGGCCCAGCAGTTCGATGTTGTCGTCATCGGAGGTGGCCCCGGCGGCTACGCCGCCGCCCTCTATGGTGCTTCGGCCGGGCTTAACATCGCCATCGTCGAGCGCGACAAGGTCGGGGGAACGTGCCTNNCCAAGGGAACGACCGTCGATTTCGCGGTGAGCCAGAACCGCAAAAACGAGATCGTGGATCGCCTCTTCAAAGGTCTCTCGGGACTCTTGAAGGGCCGCAAGGTCACCATCTTTGACGGCACCGGTCGCCTCGAAGCCGACGGAAC
>PLXU01000074.1 GCA_003151555.1 Acidimicrobiaceae bacterium
GTCCTCGGCGATGATCAACAGCGGGCGTCCCGACTGCATGACCTTTTCGAGCACTGGCAGTACGTCGCGCACGGAGGTGATCTTGCCGGCCACCAGCAGGATGTAGGCGTCTTCCAAGACCGCTTCCATGCGCTCGGTGTCGGTGGAGAAATAGGGCGAGATATAACCCTTGTCAAAGCGCATGCCTTCGACGAGGTCCATGTCCATGCCGAAGGACTGGCTCTCTTCGACGGTGATAACGCCGTCCTTACCGACCTTGTCAATGGCGTCGGCGATCATCTCGCCGATCTCAGTGTCGGCGGCGGAGATCGAGGCCACTTGGGCGATCTGCTCCTTGGTGTCGGCGGGCTTGGCGAGGTCGGCCAGTGAGGCGACGGCCGCTTCCACGGCCGCTTCGATGCCCTTCTTGAGCGACATCGGGTTGGCGCCCGCGGCGACGTTCTTCAGTCCCTCGCGAACCATGGCCCAGGCGAGAACCGTCGCGGTCGTAGTGCCGTCACCGGCCACGTCATCGGTCTTCTTGGCGACTTCCTTGACCAATTCGGCGCCAATGCGCTCGTAGGGGTCCTCGAGGTCGATTTCCTTGGCGATCGAGACACCGTCGTTGGTGATGGTGGGGGCGCCCCACTTCTTGTCCAACACCACGTTGCGGCCCTTGGGCCCCAGCGTGACGCGTACGGCGTCGGCCAGCTTGTTCATGCCGCGCTCCAGCGCTCGGCGGGCCTCTTCGTCAAAAGCGATCAGTTTCGCCACTGTGAATCCTCCTAGTGCGAGTTTGCACCTAATTGGTGCAAAGCAATATTAGCAGTCAAAGGGGGAGAGTGCTAATTTTGCGCTCAACCCCCGGCCACCGCGGGCACCAGCGAGACGGTCTGGCCGGCCTCGAGCACGGTGTCCAGACCCTGTAAAAACCGCACATCCTCGTCGGCGACGAAGATATTGACGAAGCGGCGCAGGGCCCCGTGGTCGTCCAGCACCCGAAAGGCAATGCCCGGGTAGGCCTCGTCGACGGCGACAATCGCCTCGCGCACGGTCCCGGCTTCGACCGGCACCTCGCCGGCGCCACCCACCAGCGAGCGCAGCTGGCTGGGCAGGCGCACGGTGACGCTCACGAGGCCGCCACCAACTGGTGAAAGCGCAGCGCCTCTTCGGCCTCGGCCAACGAGGGCTTGATGGTCGAGCTGACGACCGCCGTCTCGACGACCGCGTCGAGGGTCTTGAGGCCGTGGCCCGAGATGATGGCCACGATCGACTTGTTGGGGTCGATGGAACCGCGATTGAGCAGTTGGCGAAGCGAGGCAATGGTCACCCCGCCGGCCGTCTCGGCGAAGATGCCCTCGGTCTTGGCCAACAGGCCAATGCACTCGAGAATTTCGTCGTCGCTTACCGAACCGCAGTCGCCACCGTTTTGACGAAGTTCGTCGAGCACGTAGGGACCGTCGGCCGGGTTGCCAATGGCGAGCGATCGGGCGATGGTGTGGGGGCGTTGGGGGGTGATGAAGTCGGCCCCCTGGCTAAAAGCCGTCGCCACCGGCGAACAACCCGTCGCCTGCGCGCCAAAGAGCACCGGGGCGGGTCCGTCGACGAGACCGAGTTCGATGAACTCGTGAAAGCCCTTGGCGATCTTCATGAACTGGCTGCCCGAGGCGATGGGAACCACCACTTGGTCGGGTGTGCGCCACTCGAGTTGCTCGCAGATCTCGAAGGCCAGTGTCTTGGAACCCTCCGCGTAGTAGGCGCGCAGGTTGACGTTGGCGAAGGCCCAGTCGGGATGTTCGGCAACCAGTTCGACGCAGAGTCGGTTGACGTCGTCGTAACTACCTTCGACGCCGATTACCGTGCCGCCGAAGATGGCGGTCATGGCGATCTTGGACTTCTCTAGGTCCGAGGGAATGATGGTGACGCTCGGCCAACCAATGAAGGCCGCGTGGGCCGCGACCGACGTCGCGAGGTTGCCCGTCGACGCGCAGGCCGCGGTCGTGAAGCCCATCCGACGCGCGCTCGAGAGCGCCACCGACACCACGCGGTCCTTGAACGATCCGGTGGGGTTACGCGTNNGTCCAGCCGGCACCCAGGTCCACTGGCTCGTCACCGGGATCGGGCAGCAGATCTGCGTAGCGCCAGATGGAGCGAGGACCGCTGGCAATTGATTCTCTCGTGACCACTCCCCTGGCCGCCTCGAGGTCGTAGCAGACCCCGAGCGGACCGAAGCAGAACTCACAGGAGTAGCGAGCCTCGCTGGGATAGGTGGTACCGCACTCTCGACATAAAAGACCTGTAGCGAAACTCATGACTCCCTCTTCATCGTTCGGGCTTTGGCACCTGGTGTGAAGAGGGTCGCTCTTTGATCACACTGGTTGTCGCGACTTCAACGGGCCCGTCCCTCAGTCGCTCTGGATGATGCATCAATTCTGACGGTTAGCCAAGAGTTTGTCAAGTGCGCGATTTCGACGCGGTCCCCTAGTGTCTTTCAAGTGACCCACCACGACGCACCCTGGACCCTCACCAGCGACGAGTACGACCTCGATCGCGTGCTGGCTGAGGCGGCGTCGACTTCGATCACCGTGATCATCCCGGCCAAGAACGAGGCCGCGACCATCGGGGCGGTGCTGGACGCGGTCACCCATCACGCCGGACTGGTGAACGAGCTCTTGGTGGTCAACGACCACTCCAACGACGACACCGCCACCGTCGCCGACCACCACGGGGCCAAGGTGCTCAACCTCACCGGCCCGAGCGGCAAGGGCGAGGCAATGGACGCCGGCCTCGACGCGGCCTCGTCCGAGATCGTGGTCTTCCTCGACGCTGACGTACTCAGCACGACGACGGACTTCGTGCCGCGCCTCATCCAACCCCTGCTCGAACGCGCCGACATACAACTGGTGAAGGGCTACTACGAGCGGCCGCTGCACAACATGCCCACCGGGGGCGGGCGGGTGAACGAATTGGCCGCCCGACCCATACTTTCATTGCTCTTTCCCGGACTGGGCGAGATCCGCCAGCCCCTGGCCGGCGAGACGGCCGCACGGCGCAGCGCCTTGGGCGCTATCACGCTAGAGCCGGCCTACGGCGTGGAGATCGCGCTGCTCATCGACGTCGCCCGTCTCTACGGCGTGCACAGTTTGGCCCAAGTTGATCTCGGCGTACGGCGCCATCGCAACCGTCCTCTCGAAGAGTTGCGTGCAATGGCCGTTGACGTACTGCACGCGGCGTTGACGCGACACGCCGTACAGCTGCCGCCACAGTTCTAACTAAGGTTTGGTGCCGAAGTGGTGTCCATGCACGACGATGACGTCGTGCATGGACGCGACGCGCAGTCCAACTGCCGCCGCACTCTTAACTAATGTTTGGCGCCGAGGTCGTGGCCGAGCACGACGATGACGTCGTCGGTTGACGCGCCGATTACCACTTTGGGATCGCGCAACGGGTGCACGGCCGTCGCCTTCACTTTGAGCTCTTGCGCAATCTCGCGCGCGGCCCACGAGAAGCCACCGCGGTAGTACACGATGGTCGCTGTCGTGACGGGTCCATTCACCTCGGGCAGGGCGTCCCATCCGAGCGTCGTCAAACGCTGGGTGTAACTGCGGGCCAGTCCCGTCACGTTGGTACCGTTCGCTACCTGGACACGAACACGGGTTTTGGGAATGGTGGGCTGGGTTGAAGCGAGCGTGGTGGTGGTTGTCGTGGTCGTACCACCTGGACCCGATGGGTTCGTCGAACGCAACATCAACGTCGCCGCCACGACGAAGAGAACCAAAATAAGCAGCACGACACCGAGTCCCGGCTGGTAGTGAGAACCCGGTGTGTGTGACTCGTGCTGGGGACCGGACGACTCGCTCATTGGACTTAGCCTAGAGCGGCGGACAAGAGTGGTGCAGAGGTATTCACTAACCTGTCTCTTCCAAGCCGGTGTGGCGCAGTCTGGTAGCGCAGGCGATTTGTAATCGTCAGGTCGTGGGTTCGAATCCCTCCACCGGCTCTGAACAAAATCTTTGCGACGCCGTACATGGCTAAATCGACTAATTGGTAATGCCTCGACGCCTTTTCGCCGCTAGGAAAAATGGAGCGGTGGCAGTGGTGAGCCCCCTTCGACTCGCCGCTGCCACCAACTCGGATCATTCGCGCTGCACTGAGCGACCAAGCTCAGCCCTTCACGAAGACCTCGACACGACGAAATGATGCCGCGGTCTCGGTCTTAAATGTGCCCTCGCCCGCCGCCGTGACTTTCACTCCGGTGACGTGCATCGACGCCAATTCAGTGCGAAGGTAACTTGCCACGGCATTGGCGCGTTGCCGGCTGATCGCCAGTTGCGCAGGCAAAGAACCCGTGTTGTTGGTGTAGCCGTACAACGTCTCAGCCGTAAAGTGACTCGATTTCGTCAACTGGGCCAATCGCCGAACTTGAGTCTTCAAATTCGCCGTCAAATGCGATGAGTTGCTAGCGAATGAACCAACGGCACCGATCAATACATTCGATGACTTGGAGACTAACAATGCGTCCCACTGCGCGAAGAGAGTAAGTGAGTTGCCAAGCTGCAATGGAGTGGCAACGTTGAACACAGTCCCACTTCCGTCCGCCGCAGTGTTCCAACTCGCGAACGTGTGGCCGACGTAGCTGAAGCCTGTTCCACCGGGCAGCGTGACCGATGTTCCTTTTGCACCGCTTAGCGAAAACACCGAGCCGACGCCGCCATTCGCCGAAAAGTCAATCGTGACAGCCGCATTCTTTACCCATTGCGCGTAGAGCGTGAGTGACGAATTGAGGATCAGCGATGCCGCACTCAAGTAACTCGTTCCATCACTGATCGCGGTGGAATTCCATCCGATGAAGGAGTAGCCGGGGTAGGAAAGCGAAGTGGCATCGGGCAGGGTGATAGAAGTGCCGCCAAAGTCAGTCACTGATGCAATAGACCCATTCGCTCCGTTTGCAGCGAAATTGATCGTGTCATTAATAGCCAGCGACCACTGGGCGTAGAGCGAGACGCTCGAAGTAGGTGAATAATTAGCACCCGAAAGGAGAGTCGTTCCGCCTCCATTTGACGCCGTGTTCCATCCGTCGAAGACATAGCCCGCAAATGTGGGCGCTGGAAGGATTAGAGGACTTGAGCCAACCACAAAATTGGATGATGTGGGAATCGCTACTCCACCATCGGGTATATAAGTGACGGTGTAGACGTTGGGAGTCCACTGAGCATAAAGCGTCAAACTACTGGCAAAATCGAATGAAGAACCATTCGAATAGACCGTGCTTCCAACGGTAATCGAGGGCGTTGTATTCCAATCGTCGAAGGTGTAGCCCGGATTGGCGAAACTCGGATTCAGGCTCGCAAACAGTGTCAAAAAGGCGGGAACGTTGTCTTGCTGACCTGCATCTGTCAGATCTGTAGGCGAATCGTTCTGCAAGAATGTCACTGAATTAAACGGTGGCGCGGGGTTTGCGAATGCAATCGACGGCAAGACCAAACCGGACAGGGCCGTCACAAGGAGCAAAGCGCATGCTCTTCGAAGCGACGCATTCACTTGCGAACACTTAGAGAGATTATGAATACTGCAGGAGATAAATTAACGCGCATGAAATTTCCTTTATTTGAGTGGGAAGATCGCGCGTCTGGACACTCAGCCGAACTAGGAGCAACTCCATCCCGTAGTGATTACGCGTGCCGCGAGAATAGAGCCACGTCAACAGGATGAACGACCGTCAGGGTGTTGGCAACATAAAACGTACGACAACTGCAAAAGAAATCTTACTCGCACCCAAAAGACTACGCATCAACAACTCTGCGCAGTACTGAATTAATAATTCACGTTGCTCAGTGATGCAGCGCGCGCTGACGCGCGACTTCGAACGCCGCGACTGAAACTGCGACGCCGGCGTTGAGTGAACTGATCTTGCCAAGTTGAGGTATTGAGACCACCGCGGCACAGCGCTTGCGCGCGAGGGCGGAAAGACCTTTCTCTTCGCCACCAACGATCAACGCCACTGGTACCGAACCAAGATCCAGATCGTAGAGCGACTCGCTGGACTCGCCCGCCAGACCCACCGTCAACACGCCGGCCTTGTTGAGTTGTTCAATCGCCGCGGGAATGCCGCCCACGTCGCAGAACGTCAAATACTCGATCGCTCCCGCGGCGGTCTTGGTGACCGTGGGTGAAATTCGCGCCGAACGATGTCGCGGCACCACGACGCCGGTCACTCCCGAACCGTCGGCGCTGCGCAACATNNTTCTTGAGCAGCGATTCGAGCCCGACGGTCTCCAGGCGAGCGGCGATCGCCATCACGCCCTGGTGGCCCTCGGTGCGGGCCTCGCGATCGAGTCGGGCCATCGAGATCACCTGGACCGGCACACGTTGACGCTGCGCCTCGAGTTCGATGGCGTCCAAGATGTCCGAAGGGTCCTGCTGGTCGGCCACGAAGATCTTCTGTATCGTTCGGCGCCGGGCCTTCAGCAGTTCGAGCACGGCGTGACGACCCTCGACCTGCTCGCCACCGAGACCTTCCTTCTCCCGGCTCGGGGCGCGTCGGGTTCCCGCGTTGGGACCTACCCCGGTGGGGCGGCCACCGGCGCGCGGCGCGCGGCTCTTGGGCCCGGGGGCACCGCGGCGTGGAGCGGGACGGGGACTCATCGGACCTGTTCGACCAAGACCACCGCGGTGGCACCAATGCCTTCGACCCGTCCGAGCGCCCCGAGGCCCTCGGTGGTCGTGGCCTTGACCGACACTGCTACGCCGACGAGCGCGCTAAGCGCGCTCGACATGGCCGCCATGTGCGGCGCTAGTTTCGGCTGTTCGGCGATGATCGTCACGTCGGCCGAGGTAACACGAAAGCCGGCCTCGACTAACAGCGCCACCGTGGCTTCGAGCAGCTGACGTGAGGCAACGCCGGCAATGTTGGGGTCGCTATCGGGAAAGTGTCGGCCGAGGTCGCCTAGGTTGGCCGCCCCCAAGAGCGCGTCACAGAGCGCGTGGGTCGCCACGTCGGCGTCCGAATGGCCCACCAGACCGGGCGCCTCCGCGATGGGCACGAGTCCGAGCATCAACACCCGGTTGGGATCGTCGCTGATGCGGTGCACGTCGATGCCGTGGCCCACCCGCAGTGACGGGCTGCGCTCGGATCGGCCCGCCTTGTCAAGGTCGTCGGTACGGGTGATCTTGATGTTGGCCTCTTCACCGGGCACCACGACCACGCGGGCACCGAGGGCTTCGACGAGGGCGGCGTCGTCGGTGGCGTCGGGCGACCCGGCGTGAGCGCGAGCCAGCAGTTCGTGTCTAAAGGCCTGGGGCGTCTGCACCGTCACGAGTCCGTCGCGCGGCACAGTGGCCCGGATGACGCGGGTGTCACCGTCGCCCTCGACGCCCTTGACGGTGTCGGTGATGGCCAGGCCCGGCACTGCCGCGTCGGCGCCGTCGAGCACGGCCTGGACGACCGCCAAGAAGAGCTGGGCGGTGGCGAGCGGGCGGGCCGCGTCGTGGACCACGACGATATCGGCGTCGCCGCACTGGGCCAGACCGGCGCGCACCGAGGCGGCCCGGGTGTCGCCGCCGGTGACCACGATGTCGGCCCCTTCGCCGTTGCCGACGTAGCCGTCGGGCGTCACGAGGATAACGAGGGAGGCCACGGAGCGCGCGCGACGCACACTGTGCGCGCTGACGGTCTCGTCACCCAGTTGGGCGAACTGCTTGGCGCTGCCAAAACGAGTTCCTCGGCCGCCAGCCACTACGACGGCGGCGACCGACATGACTACGGCAGGACCGAGGCGAGCTTTTCTTCAGCCGCTTCCGTGTCCACGTTGAGCGCGAACGTCAGCTCGGACACGAGAATCTGGCGGGCGCGGGTCAGCATGCGCTTCTCTCCGGCCGACAGACCCTTGTCCTTGTCACGGATCGAAAGGTTGCGGACCACTTCGGCGACCTGATAGATGTCGCCCGATCGCAGCTTCTCCGAGTGGTTCTTGAAGCGACGCGACCAGTTGGTGGGCATGCGGGCTTCCTTCTTGCGCAGCACGGCGAAGACCTCTTCGACCTCCTCGTCGTTGATGACGTCGCGCAGTCCGACCGATTCGGCGTTGGCGACCGGCACCATGAGGACCAAGTNNCGAACAGTGGTGGACAAGGTTCTCCTCAGAAGAATTTCGCCCGAAAGGGGCGTTTGGGGGACTATCTATTCTACCAGTTTTTGGCTTACTTCGTGCCATTTTGGGCAATGCCAATGGCTTCGACCAGCGACGCGCAGCGATGCACGAGCACGCCGGGCACGTCATCGAGCTCGCCCGAGGCGGGCACGATGACCGCGGTCGCACCCAAGCGGTGGGCTTCGCGGACGCGTCGGGTGAGGCCCGAGACGGCTCGAAGCTCCCCCGCGAGACCAACTTCGCCCATGGCGGCCACGCTTCGCGGCACCGCAAAGTTCATCGCGGCCGACGCGACCGCCAGCGCCAGCGCCACGTCGACGCCCGGTTCGTTGGCGGGCAGCCCGCCGGCGGTGGCGGCGAACACGTCACTGGCGCTGGTATCGACCGCACAGCGGGCCTCCAATACGGCCAGCAACAGCGAAAGTCGCTGCGAGGAGACCTGGTGGGCCACCCGTCGCGGCGACCCGGAACTCGAGGCCACGAGAGCCTGCATCTCCACCAGCAGCGAGCGCGACCCGTCGTTGGTGACGCTGAAGACAACGCCGGGCACGTCGAGTTGGGGCCCGCGCAGCGTAAGGGCGGCGTCGGGCAGGTCACGCAGTCCCGCACTCACCATCTCTAAGAGACCCACCTCGCCGGTCGGGCCAAATCGATGCTTCATGGCGCGCACGAATCGCAGCGTTGCGTGACGGTCGCCTTCGATGCGCACCACCGTATCCACGAGGTGTTCGAGCGTGCGCGGCCCGGCCAATTCACCGTCCTTGGTGACGTGGCCCACGAGAATGAGCGCCGTGCCACTGTCCTTGGCCGCCGCGCAGAGCCGTTCCGCGGCGTGGCGAATTTGCGGGACTGATCCGGTCACGCTGGCCAGCGACTCGTCACTCATGGCCGAGATCGAGTCCACGACGCAGAGCGTGGGATGGCGCTCGCGCACCAACCGCTCGGCCGCGTCCACGTCGGTCGTGACGGCCACGTCGAGGCCGCCCGGCACGTCGCCGAAGCGACGGGCCCGTTGGGCGACTTGGGCGGCGGACTCTTCGGCGGCGATCAAGAGCACCGGTTGCTTCGATAGCGCGAGCGCGCGCAGCGACATCAGGGCCAACGTGGACTTGCCCACGCCCGGTTCGCCGAATAGGAGCATGGTCGATCCGGCGACGAATCCACCCCCGAGCACCCGGTCCAGTTCGCCGACACCGCTCGAGATCACCGCCTGGTTCTCGTCGTTCGACTCCCGCAGCGACGTCGTCGCCAGCGCTGCCGTGGTGCGCGGTTTGCTTGGCGTTCTCTCCTCGTCGAGGGTATTCCACTCGCCGCACCCGGCGCAACGTCCGGCCCAGCGCGGCGAGGTGGTACCGCATTCGCGACAGACATGAATGGCGTGGCTCTTCACGCGAAGAAGCGTAGAGCGATGCTGTGACTACGCGTTAGGCGCGAGGTCTTCGAAGTCCACCGAAGGCGGCAGGCCCTCGACACCATCGAACGTCAATTCCAAGCCGTCGGCACCTTCGATGGCGTCGACCACGATGGTCTGACCGGCGTGGAACTCCTTGAAGAGAATCTTCTCGCTGAGCACGTCCTCGACGTAGGTCTGGATCGCCCGACGCAGCGGTCGCGCGCCCAACTCGGGGTCGTAGCCCTTGTCAGCTAAGAAGCCCTGGGCGGCCTTGGACAACTCCAGACCCAGACCCTGCACGGCCAACTGGTCGCGCAGACGGGTGACGAAGAGATCGGCGATGGCCATCACTTCTTCCTTGGTCAGTTCGTGGAAGACAATGATGTCGTCGATGCGGTTCAAGAACTCGGGTCGGAAATGCGCCTTGAGGGCCGTGTGGACCTTCTCCTTCATGCGCTCGTGGGTGAGCAGGTCCGATCCGTTGCCGAAACCGATGGCCGCCTTGCGAAGGTCCGCGGTGCCGAGGTTCGAGGTCATGATCAAGATGGTGTTCTTAAAGTCCACCGCCCGGCCCTGTGCGTCGGTCAAGCGACCGTCCTCGAGGATCTGCAGCAGCGTGTTAAAGACGTCGGGGTGGGCCTTTTCGACCTCGTCGAAGAGCACGACGGAGAAGGGCTTGCGCCGCACCGCCTCGGTCAATTGACCGCCCTCGTCGTAACCCACGTAACCCGGGGGCGAACCCACCAGGCGGCTGACCGAGTGCTTTTCCATGTACTCACTCATGTCGAGCTGGATGATCGCGTCCTCGTCGTCGAAGAGGAATTCGGCCAGGGTCTTGGCCAGTTCCGTCTTACCCACGCCGGTGGGGCCTAGGAAGATGAAAGAACCACCGGGACGCTTGGGGTCCTTAAGACCGGCCCGGGTGCGGCGAATGGCCCGGCTGAGCGCGATGATCGGTTCGTTCTGACCAATGATGCGCTTGTGCAACTCGTCTTCCATGCGCAACAACTTCGAGGTCTCTTCTTCGGTCAGGCGGTAGACCGGGATCCCGGTCCACACGGCCAGCACTTCGGCGATCGTCTCTTCGTCCACGAGGTCGAAGGTCTCGCCGCCGGACGCGATCATGGTCGCGTCGAGCGCGTCCTTCTTAGCAACGAGCTCGCGCTCTTGCTCTTCGAGGGCCTTGGCCTGTTCGATGGCACCCGAATCCATGGCGGACTCTTTGTCCTTACGAAGACGGTTGATGTCCTCGTCGAACTTCTTCGCCGCACTCGGGGTGTCCATGCGTCGGATACGCAGGCGACTGCCGGCCTCGTCGATGAGGT
>PLXU01000172.1 GCA_003151555.1 Acidimicrobiaceae bacterium
TTGGTCGAGCCCTCGTGGTCGTTGAATGTGACGCAGGGCGAAATGACGTCGATCAACGCGAGCCCGTTGTGCGCCACGGCGGCCTTCAAGATCGGTACTAATTGCTCCTTGTCGCCGGAGAAACTCCGCGCCAGGAACGTCGCGCCCATGCTGAGGCCGAGCAGGATGGGATCGATCGGTGCGATCTCATTGGGTTCGCCGCGCTTGGCCCGACTGCCGATGTCGGCCGACGCCGACAGCTGACCCTTGGTCAGACCGTAGACGCCATTGTTCTCGATGACGTAGACCATCTTCACGTTGCGTCGGATTGCGTGGACCAGGTGTCCCAGCCCGATCGACAGCGAGTCGCCGTCGCCCGAGATGCCTATGTAAGTCAGTTCGCGGTTGGCCGCGTTGGCGCCGGTGGCGATGGTCACCATGCGACCGTGGGCCGAGTTGAAGCCGTGAGCGCCGCGCACGAAATACGTCGGCGTCTTGGACGAGCATCCGATGCCGCTCAACTTGGCGATCATGTGCGGTGGCGTCGAGAGTTCCCAGAACGCGTGCACGATGGCGGCGGTGACCGAGTCGTGGCCGCAGCCCGCGCAGAGCGTTGACATCGCGCCCTCGTAATCGCGAATGGTGAGGCCGAGCTCGTTCTTCTGGAGCAGGGCCAGCGGTATCAGCGGTTTGACGATTGAGGGCATGATTAGTTCTCCAACTCGGTGGTGACGGCGTTGACAACAATCTGGGCGCTCAGCGGAAAGCCGCCGTAGGCCAAGACGGGATGCATCTTTTCGATCGCCACGCCGGTCTCGATGGAAATGAGCGAACGCAGTTGGGCGTCGCGGTTCTGCTCGACTACGAAGCAGTGGTCGTGTTCTTCCACGAAGCGCCGCACCTGTTCGACGAAGGGAAATCCCCGCACGCGCATATAGTCCGCGCTGAGCCCTGTCTCGTCGAGCAGGTCAATCGCCTCGCGCACCGCGAGGTCGCAACTGCCCAGCGTGATGATGCCGATCGTGGCGCCGCTGCGGCGCTGGATGACTGGACTGGGCACGTGCGTCGCCGACGACGCGTGCTTGGCCTTTAGGCGGTCGACGACCTCTTGGTAGGCCGCCGGGCTCTCCGTGTAGTGGCCGAACTTGTCGTGGCCGGAGCCGCGGACGAAGTAGGCGCCCTTGGAGTCAGATCCGGGAAGGGTTCTCGGCGTCACGAACTCCTCGTCGGGGTCGGCGTAGCGGTAGAACTCCTTTATGCCCGCGAGATCGGCGTCATTGAGGACCCGTCCGCGGTCCGGCACGTAGGCGTCGTTCCACGTCAACTGGGGGACGACCCAATCGTTCATCCCGATGTCGAGGTCCGACATCAAGAAGATGGGCGTTTGGAACCGTTCGGCCAGATCGAAGGCGTTGACGGCGAATTCGAAGCATTCCGCCGGATTGGCGGGAAAGAGCAGGATGTGCTTGGTGTCGCCGTGCGAGGCGTAGGCGCACAGCAAAATGTCGGCCTGCTGGGTGCGCGTGGGCATCCCAGTCGAGGGTCCGGTCCGCTGGACGTCAACGATGACGGCGGGAATTTCGGTGTAGTAGGCGAAGCCCAGCAGCTCATTCATCAACGAGATCCCCGGTCCCGAGGTCGAGGTGAAGGCGCGGGCCCCGCTCCAGGACGCGCCGAGCACCATACCCACGGCCGCGATCTCATCTTCGGCCTGCAAGATGAGGTAATTGTTCTTGTACGTCGTCGGCTCGTCGGGCGTGGCGCCCTCGACCGCTTCGCGACGGTACTTGGCGCAGAGTCGAATGAAGTTGTCCATGACCGCGGTGGCCGGCGTAATGGGGTACCACGCCGCAACGGTGGCGCCGGCGTAGAGGCAGCCCAACGCGATCGCGGTATTGCCGTCGATCAGGATGGAGTCGCTGGTGGCCTCCAGCGGTTCCACGTGGAAGGCCAGCGGGCAGGTGAAGTGCTCGACGGCGTAGTTGTAACCGAGACGCAGGGCCTTCTGGTTGGACTCGCGCAGCAGCTCGTTGCGCGCAAAGGTCTCGGACAACAGGTCGGCCACGACGTCAACGTCGATGCCGATCAGGGCGACCACGGCGCCGGCGTAGGCGATGTTCTTCATCAAGATGCGCTCGCGCGGCGCGTTGAAGTTCTCCAGGCACATCTGGGCCAGCGGTACGCCGAGGAACGTGACGTCCTCGCGAAGCAGGTCCGCCTCGAGGGGCCACGAGGAGTCGAAGAGCACGTAGCCGCCCTGGCGTACGTCGGCGATGTCCTCTTCGTAGGTCTGTGAGTTCATCGCGATCATGAGGTCGTAGTCCAGCGCGCGCGCCGTGTAGCCGGACTTGTTGACCCGGATCTCGTACCAGGTTGGTAGGCCCTGGATGTTGGAGGGGAAGAGGTTCTTGCCCGAGACCGGGATGCCCATCTTGAAAATGGCCTGCATGAGCAGACTGTTGGCGCTCGCCGAGCCGGTGCCGTTGACGTTGGCGAGCTTGACGGAAAAGTTGTTCACCTGGGTGGCGACGTCGTGGGTGGTATCTATGGCCATTGTCTAAATCCTTGCTGGTGACTTGGTTGCGCTCATCGACTTGACCGGGATGTGCAAAAAGTGACCGCTCGCGGCGTAGGGAATCTGCAACTCGAACTTTTCCATGTCCCAGGCGGCGGTGGGGCATCGCTCCGCGCACAGCCCGCAGTGCACGCAGACGTTTTCGTCCTTCACCATGACGCGTCCCGTTTGGGGTAGCGCCGCGGAGACGAAGAGTGACTGCGTCAGGTTGGTCGAAGGCGCGGAGAGTCTCGAGCGCAGGTCCGCTTCGTCACCGTTCGTGGTGATGGTCAGGCACTGGACCGGGCAGATGTCGATGCAGGCGTCGCACTCGATGCACAGGGGTTCGCGAAAGGCGGTCTGGATGTCGCAGTTGAGGCAGCGCTGCACCTCGTGAGCCGTCTGCTCGGCGGTGAAGCCGAGCTCGACCTCTAGATCGAGCGACGAAAAACGCTTCGTCAGTTCGACGTGCGTCATCCTCTGGCGCGGCGAGGGGTTGTAATCGTTGTGGTAACTCCACTCGGTCATGCCCATCTTTTGACTGAGCAGGTTCATGCCCTGCGGCGGTCGTACCGTGAGCGACGCGTCGGTGCAGAGTAAGTGAATGGAGATCGCGGCCGCGTGGCCGTGGGCCACCGCCCAGATGATGTTCTTGGGTCCCCACGCCGCGTCGCCGCCGAAGAAGACCTTGGGGAGACTCGACTGCATGGTGACTTCGTCCACCACGGGCATGTCCCACTCGCCGAACTCCATGCCCAAGTCGCGTTCGATCCACGAGAAGGCGTTCTCCTGCCCGATCGCCAGGATGACGTCGTCGCAGGGAATCACCACGGTATCGACAGTGGTGGAATGCGTGGCTCCCTCGTCCCATTCGAGAACGTCAAACTCCATGCCGACCAGTTTCCCGTCTTCGATCACGAATCGCTTGGGCGCGTGGTTGACGACGATTTCGACGTTCTCCTCTTCGGCGTCCTCGAGCTCCCACGGCGAAGCCTTGAAGAACTCACGGGGGCGGCGGGCCATGACCTTGATGTCTTTTCCACCCAGGCGCAGTGACGACCGACAGCAGTCCATCGCGGTGTTACCCACGCCAATTATGAGCACGCGCTGGCCAACCGTAGAGACGTGGCCGAAAGCCACCGACTCCAACCAGTCGATGCCGATGTGAATATTCGTGTTGCCCTCGTCGTGACGGCCCGGTAAATCGAGCTCCTTGCCGCGAGGCGCGCCCACGCCCACGAAGATGGCGTCATACTCTTCGTCCAGCAGCGAGCGCATGCTGGTTACCGGTGAGTTGTAGCGGATGTCGACACCCATATCCAAGATGACCTGGGTCTCCTCGTCGAGGACCCGGCCCGGCAGGCGGAACTCCGGGATGTTCGTGCGCATCAGTCCGCCCGGCACGCCGTACTGCTCGAAGATGACGACATCGTATCCGAGCGGCATGAGGTCGTTGGCAACGGTCAGCGCCGAGGGCCCCGCACCTATGCAGGCAACGCGTTTGCCATTCTTTTCGGTTGGTATCAGGGGCAGTCGGTCGGTGATGTCGCCTCGGTTGTCGGCGGCGACGCGCTTTAGACGGCAGATCGCGACGGGGCTGCCGTCAACGCGGTCGCGTCGACAGGCCGGCTCGCAGGGCCGGTCGCAGGTGCGGCCCAGGATTCCGGGAAACACATTGGAATGCCAATTGACCATATAGGCGTCGGTGTAGCGCCCGGCCGCGATCATGCGGATATATTCGGGCACCGGCGTGTGGGCCGGACAGGCCCATTGGCAATCCACCACTTTGTGAAAATAGTCAGGATTTTTGATGTCGGTGGGCTTCATGCCTTTGTCGCCGGAAGATGGGCTGCCAGAAGACGGATCGCCAGGCCGCGCCTTGGGCGCGGGTGATTCATGCACGGATGGACTACTCATGCTGCTGACCGTCTCCCCAATGACTCGCCCCAAAATGAGACCAACGCCTGATGGATTGTGTTTCAGCGAAAATGATCGTCTTGCGTTCGTCCCTGTGCTGGCTTGTTCTTTTTCTTTTTTGTGTTCAAGCGAGTTTGTATTCAGGAAAGCCTGTCCGGAAAACGGCCCGGTCGGCGACCTTCCACGCCCTATCCTAACGGAGCGGGGGACGGGACAAAAGGGGTGAAAAACTCTTAATCCTCAATATGTTGCCATGCGGCAGGCAACTCGCTTAAGCGCGGGCGGAGCGCTATTTGTGAGGCCGCCGGTGGGCCGGATGGCGCAAGGTGGCGTGGAAGGAGCGGGGCGCGGTCCATTCCCGCCATAGCGAAACCAGCGCCACCATCAGCGCCGGTCCCAGGAACAGGCCCAGAATGCCGAAGCTGGCCAGGCCGCCGAAAATTCCCAGGAACACCCAGAGGAACGGCAATTGGGCATTGCCGCCGATCAGCACCGGCCTAAGGAAATGGTCGGCGATGAAAATCACGATGCCGCCGAACACCGCAAGCCCGATCGCCAGCGGCGTGGCGCCCTTGGCCAGCAGCAACAGGCAGGCGATCGCCAGCGCGGCGGGCGCGCCAAAGGGGATCATCGCGAACAAAGCGGTGAGCGAACCGAGCAGGCCCGCATGCGGCACCCCGGTGATGTAATAGCCCAGGCCCAGCAGTGTGCCGACGCCGATGCCGACCAGCACCACGCCGTCGGAGGTGCCGCGCACCGCGAACACTATCAGCTGCGACAATTCCAGGCCTTTGCGGCCCAGGGTCCGGCGCACGAGGATTTGCACGCGCCGGCCGAAGGAAGCGCCGTCGCGGAACAGGAAGAACAGGGTCAGCACCGTGACGACGAAGCCGGTCAGGCTGCGGGTCACGAATATGACGCTGCGCTGCGTCACCNNGCTCGCAGGGCCGGTCGCAGGTGCGCCCGAGGATGCCGGGAAAGACGTTGGACTCGCGATTGAGCATGTACGCGTCGGTGAACTCACCCTGGGCGATCATGCGGAGGTACCCGGGGACGTTGGTGTGCGCGGGGCAGGCCCACTGGCAATCGACGACTTTATGAAAGTAATCAGGCGACTCAGTATTCGTAGGCTGCAACGCCAACTCTCCCCGACGGCGCACTACTCCCACAACGATTCCAGACGGTATCTTCCCGTACCGACCTGTCCGCTGCGACGCGACGCCCGATTCTGACCCTAAACCTCTCGAAAATGTTATTCCAGCCTAGTTTGTGAACAATGTTCGTGCCTTGCGGTCGCAGGCGGACGCCGCAGGCGAGGTCGGATCATGACAATTTCAACCGCACGTGGGCCCGATCCCGTCACGAGTGTGTGAGAGGCCTCGCAATTCGCTTCTCAGGAGTCGAAATCCGGGAGACGCTAAGTCTTAACGATCCTGCGCGGTCGCCGCTCAAAGAGGAGCCTACCGATGACGACTCCCGCCGAACTGATGCAAGCGCCCGACAATGTCGAAGCCCTCGCGGCCGAAGACGTTCATTTCGACTTCATCGCCGACACCGACCAGGACCGCGCCACCCTCTACAGCGAAATCGCCGAACGCCGCGCGAGGCTCGAAAACGCCGACATCCTGCGCGGCGCAAGGGCGCTGTAAGGGCGAGGGGCGCTGAGCCGTCGTCGGTGTGTCAGTCACATCCACAAAAACAAAGCTTCAGAATTGTCCTGAACCACCGTAACCTCTCACCCTCCCAGCCTACGGCTGGGCCCCTCCCTCTCCCTCCGGGCGAGGTGTTCCGTGGGTGCTTTCGCGATGGGCGACGCCCTCGAGGGTAAGCCCCTAGTCCTGCAACACCAGCACCCGGCGCCGATTGTCGATCGACCAGGATTTGAAGCGCCGCAGAAAGCTCTGGCCCAGCAGCATCTCGCCGCCCTGGCCGGCGATGGTCGCGGTGACGTTGCGGATTTCCCGGTCGCCGACGCGGATGAAGCGCAGGGTCAGCAGCTGGGAGGGCACGTGTGAGCCGTCGGCCAGGATGGTCGTGCCGCGCCCGACATAGTCGCTGCGGGTCAGCCGTCCGGTGCGGATCAGCTCGCGCGCCACGCCGGCGGAAATGGACACGTCGGTGGCGCCGCTGTCGACGATGAAGCGGACCTTGATCGCCTGGTCGATCACGCCGCGGACCGAAAGGGCGCCGTGGTCGGCCCTGAGTGGGACCTCGCCGGGCGACGTGACCTCGGCGGCATCGTCCTGCGGGAGCGGTTCGGCCGCCGCGACCGGAGGGTCGATCGCCCATTCCAGCCGAACGTGCGGCGCCAGGGCCAGAAAGGCGGCGGCCACGGCCAGGCCGGTGACGGCGATAAGCGGAGATCTCATGTCGCGGGGCATGCCGCGCGCGACGGCAGGTCTGGCTGTGCGTGGCCCGTCATCGTCCTGCTCCCGGATCGTCGCGCATCAGCCCCAGGGCAAGCTAAGCGACCGTGCGTCCCGCGTCGAGGCGCCGCGAGGTCGCACACGGAACACCTCGCCCATAGGGAGAGGTGTTCCGTGGGCGCCTCCCACCGAGGTCTCTTACAGCCCCCAGGACAGTCCCACCCGCACCGTCCGCGGCGCGTCCAGGCTCTTGACCCCCGCGGCGGTCTGGCCGGTTTCGATGGGGGCGTTGGCGATGTTGTCGACGGCGACGAAGGCCTTGGCGCGGGCGCTCAGGCGCCAGTCGGCGTGGGCGTTCATCGAAAGGCTTGGCGCGATGCGGCGGGTGTTCTGGTCGTCGTCGTAACGCAGGCTCTCATAGCGCAGGTCGCCGCTGAGGCTCAGGCGCTCGAGGGCGCGCCAGACCGCGCCGGCGGTGGCGGTGACCCTGGGGGTATTGGCCGGCTGCAGGCCGGTCAGCTGCGGCGCGACGGCGCCCCCATCCACCCGGGCGTCGGTGTAGTCGACCGCTCCGTTTACGCTCAGATGCTCGGTCAGGCGGCGGTGGGCTTCGGCCTCCACGCCCCAGGCGTCCACCGCCCCGGCGTTCTCGCGCTCGAAGAAGGTCCCGCCGGCGGGGATGAAGCCGGCGACGGGGAAGGTTCCCGGCCCATGGCCCTGGGTGACGTTGAGGATCGCGTCTTCCAGGCGGTTATAGAATACCGTCGCGCTCCAGGCGCCGTTGCGAGTGTCCTGGCCGACGCCGCCCTCGACGCCGTAGAGCCGTTCGGGCTTGAGCGCCGCATTGGCCTCGGTCACATCGTTGCCGACGCGGAACGGCCGGTGCAGTTCGTTCAGGGTGGCGGGCCGGAACCCGGCGTAGGCCGCGCCGCGCAGATAGAGGCCTGCGTCCAGATCCCGGCGCAGGCCGACGCGCGCCGAGGGTAGGACGCCGCTGCGGTCGCCGGGCTTGTCGTTCAGGGTCACCGCGCCGGTGGCGGCGTTGGTCTCGATCCGCTCGGCGTCGAAAGCAGCCCAGTCGTCGACCCGCACGCCGCCGGTCAGCAGCCAGGGGCCGGTGGTGTGGCTGGCCTCGGCGTAAAGCCCGCCGGTGAAGGTCTGGCCGCCGGCGATGCGATTGCGCGTAAAGGCCCCGGCCATGAAGCGGAACCGCTCCTTGTCGGTTCCGCGCGCGCCGCGCAGGTCCAGGCCCACCTCCAGGCACGACGCATCGGTCTCCCGGCGCAGGGCGGCGTTGAAGCCGTAGCCGATGGCCGGGGTCTTGTATTCGTTGTTGGCCGGGGTGGTCGAGGCGCGGTTGGCGGCCACCGCGACAGAACTGTTGCGCAGATCCGAGCCGTCGAGCCAGCCTTGCACGCGCCAGCCGAGTTGGCCCGCCGTCGGTTGCGCCGCCAGGGTCGCGCTGGCCTGCT
>PLXU01000132.1 GCA_003151555.1 Acidimicrobiaceae bacterium
TGGAGGCCCTGGCCGCCGCGGGCGTGTACGTCTGTCTCAATCCCACCGAAGCCGGCGAGAAGATGGTCGAAATCGTGAAGGCGCTGTAACTCGTTGGCCCGTCCCCATCTCTGCGTCCTGGTCTCCGGTTCGGGAACGATTCTCGAAGCCATGATCGTGGCGCAGTTGGAAGTGACCCTGGTTGCCGCCGATCGCGTGTGCACGGGCCTCGAGGTGGCGCAGCGTGCCGGCATCGAAGCGCTGCTACTGGACCGCGCCGACTACGGGGGATTCAGCGAGGCCTTCGACCGCGATACCTACAGCGCGGCGTTGGCCGGGGCGTTGCTCGTGCGCGATATTGACCTGGTGGCCATGGCCGGCTTCGGCACGATATTCACCGACTCCTTTCACGCGGCCTTCCCCGGACGGATTTTGAACACCCACCCGAGTCTGCTGCCGGCCTTCAAGGGCTGGCACGCCGTGGCCCAGGCGCTGGCGGCGGGGGCGACGGAGTCAGGTTGCACCGTGCACGTGGCGACCGAGGCGCTCGACGACGGGCCGATCCTGGCCCAACGCCGTGTCGAGGTACTCGAGGGTGACGACGAGCACACACTGCACGAACGCATCAAGGGCGTGGAACGCGTGCTCTATCCGATGGTGGTCGGTAGGGTGATGGACGGCCTCGCCAACGGACTCGAGCCGGTGTCGCTGGCTGGATCTCTGGAGGAGGGTTAGATGCGAGCGTTGTTGAGTGTGTGGGATAAGACGGGGTTGGTGGAGTTCGCCGCCGGTCTGGTCGGCCTCGGCGCGGAACTCGTGGTCTCCGGCGGCACTGCGTCGGCGCTTCGCGAAGCGGGCATTGCCCACCTTGACGTCGCCGATGTGACGGGGTTCCCCGAAATGCTGGGCGGACGGGTGAAGACGCTGCACCCAAAGATTCACGCTGGCATCCTGGCCGACCGCGCCCAGCGCGAACACATGGCCGCGCTCGAGGAGAACGACATCGAGCCCATCGACCTGGTGGTCTGCAACCTCTATCCCTTTTCGGCCGATCCCTCGGTGGAACTCATCGACATCGGCGGACCGGCGATGGTGCGCGCGGCGGCCAAGAATCACCAGCACGTGGGCGTCGTGACCAACCCCGGCCAGTACCCGGGCGTGCTCGAGGAGTTGACCGCGACGGGATCGCTGTCGAACGCGACGCTCCACCAATTGGCGCGCGCCGCCTTCGCGCACACGGCGGGCTACGACGCGCAGATCGTGCGCTGGTTCGACGGCGGCGGCGTCATCGGCAGCGTGCCCAGCGCCGTCGACGCGGTGGTGCCAATGACCCTGCACCTGACCCTGGAGCGCGCCGACGTGGTGCGTTACGGCGAGAATCCCCACCAGATCGGCGCGCGCTATCGCCGAGCCGGCTCGACGCCGTGGTGGGACGGCGTCATCCAGCATGCCGGCAGCGCGTTGTCGTACCTCAATCTCTTCGACGCTGACGCCGCGTGGCGCCTGGTGCACGAACTCAATGAAGACTTCCCCGGATTCTCGTGCGTGGCGATCATCAAGCACGCCAACGCGTCGGGCGCGGCGCTCGGTTCGTCACTGGGCGACGCTTTCACCAAGGCCCTGGCCGCCGATCCGATGAGCGCCTTCGGTGGCGTCGTGGCCATCGACGGCGAGGTGGACCGCCCGCTCGCCGAGCTCATTGCGGCGGGCCCCCAGGCCGACGTCATAATCGCGTCCTCGTTTCGCGCCGAGGCGATTNNCCGCTGGGCATTTCGGTGCGAACCTTCGGCGACACCGCGCTGGTGCAGAACGCGGACCAGTTGCTCGCGCCGGTCCAGGAGTGGAAGACGGTGACCGAGATGACGCCGTCGGCCCAACAGCTCCAGGACCTCATGGTGGCGTGGCGGGTCTGCGCGCGCACGACCTCGAACGCCATCGTGCTGGCCCGCGACGGGGTGGCCGTAGGCGTGGGGGCCGGACAACAGTCGCGCGTGGTGGCGGCGGGCATCGCGACCACTAAGGCCGGTGACTTCGCGAGGGGCGCTTGCGCCGCGTCGGACGCGTTCTTTCCTTTTGCCGACGGATTGGAATCGCTCACCGCCGCAGGCGTGACGGCCGTGGTCCAGCCCGGCGGTTCCGTGCGCGACCAAGAGGTAATCGACGCGGCCAACGCCGCCCATATCGTCATGATGCTCACCGGCGAGCGTCACTTTCGCCACTAGGAGCACCATGAGCGCACTACTGCTGGACGGCAACCGAGTGGCCGGGGAAATAAAGATGGAGTTGGGCGACCGGGTCGCCCGCCTGGCTTCCATGGGACGCTCCGTGGGGCTGGGCACGGTGCTGGTGGGCGACGACGGACCCAGTGCGATGTACGTATCGATGAAGCACGAGGAGTGTCGAGAGATTGGCATGAAGTCCTTCGCCGAACACCTTCCCGCCACCGCGTCGCAGGCCGAGATCGAAGCGGTGATTGATCGTTTCAACGCCGATTCCAACGTGGACGCCTTCTTGGTCCAGTTGCCGTTGCCGCCGGGCATCAATGAAGAGCAGGTCCTGCTTCGCGTTGACAGCGCCAAGGACGTGGACGGCTTGCACCCGACCAATTTGGGACGCCTGGTGATGGGCGCCGCCGGCCCGCTGCCCTGCACGCCGGCGGGCATCGTCGAACTGCTGCGCTTCTATCGGGTGCCGGTCGAAGGCAAGCACGTGGTCATCATTGGCCGGGGTCTCACGATTGGCCGCCCGCTCGCGCTGTTGCTCGCGATGCGCCGACCGGGCTGCAACGCCGCGGTCACCGTGGTGCACACGGGCGTCGAGGACATCGCGACGCTGACGCGCAGCGCGGACGTCATAGTTGCCTGCGCCGGTGTACCGGGGCTGGTGACGCCGGACATGGTCAAGCCCGGGGGCGCCGTCGTGGGCGCCGGCACCACGTTCGTGGGTAAGAAGCTCTTGAGCGACCTGGCCGATGGGGTGGCTGACGTCGCGGGATGGATCACGCCGCGCCTCGGTGGCGTCGGTCCCATGACGCGTGCCATGCTGTTGACCAATGCTGTGTTAGCCGCGGAGAAGGTGCGATGACAACCAATGACGCCATGGGCCGTGAGTACAGCGAACGTCCGTGGGGCAACTACACGGTGTTGGACGACTCGGCACCCAACTACAAGGTCAAGCAGATCGTCGTGACGCCGGGCAAGCGGCTCAGCTATCAGACCCACAAGTTCCGCTCCGAGCACTGGTTCATCATCAGCGGTCACGCCACGGTGGTGCTCGACGGGGCCACCATTGAACTGGACCCGGGCGGCAGTGTCGACATTCACGTGGGCCAGGCCCATCGCTGCGAGAACATGGGGACCGATCCGGTGGTCTTCGTCGAGATCCAGACCGGCACGTACTTCGGCGAAGACGACATCGTTCGTCTCGAGGACGATTTCGGTCGCGCCCAATAGTTTCGTGCGAATCGACGCCGTACTGGCCCGAGGTACGACCACGTCATTTGAATTCTTCCCGCCCAAGTCGGACGAAGAGAGCGCGGTGCTCACCCGGACGCTGAAGGAACTCGAGCCGCTGCGACCCTCGTTCGTGTCGGTCACCTACCGCGGCGGTCCCGCGTCGCGCCAGCGCACCTTCGATCTCGTCACGCAGATTGAGCGCGGTGGCCAGATCACCGCGATGGCCCACCTGATCTGCGTGGGACACACGCAACAGGAAATGCGCACGATCTTGTTGAACTACGCCGAGGCCGGCGTAGAGAACGTCATGGCGCTCGGCGGCGACGTGTCCGAGGATCCAACGCAACGGGCCTCGGAGTTCGTCCACGCCCTCGACCTCGTGGAGATGATCCGCTCGACGGGCGGCTTCGCCATTGGGGTCGCGGCCCACCCCCAGGGACATCCCCGCTCGCCCGACCTGGCCTCGGACCGTCGATTCCTGGCCGAGAAGCTGCGCCGGGCCGACTTCGCCGTGACGCAATTCTTCTTTGGGGTTGAGGAATGGACACGACTGGTCGACGAATTGGGCGCCCTGGATGTCACCAAACCGGTAATTCCGGGCATCATGCCAGTGACCACGCTGCACGGGATTACGCGGATGGCTCACATGGGTGCGTCGGTGCCACCCGCGTTGGTGCAGCGCCTCGAAGCGGCTCAGTTGCGCGGCGGTCCGGCGCAGGTGCGATCCGAAGGAATTGCCGCCGCCCACGAACTCTGCGCGGGGCTCTTGGACGTGCGCGCGCCCGGACTGCACTTCTATACGCTCAATCGCTCGACGGCGACGCGCGAGATTTTCAACTCACTGTTTGCCTAGGGTCACCTGGCTGCGAGGGACCATCGGCCCAAAAGAGCACGTCGGAAATGGCCGTAAGATGTGGGTCATGGCAAATAAAATCACCACAAGCGCCGATGGCGTACTCAACGTTTCCGACAACCCCATCATCCCCTTCATTGAAGGCGATGGCATTGGTGTCGACATCTGGCCCGCCTCCAAATTGGTGCTGGACGCGGCGGCCAAGAAGCATGGCAAGACCATTGAATGGAAGGAAGTCCTGGCCGGCCAGAAGGCCTTCGACGAGACCGGCGACTGGCTGCCCGAGCAGACGATCAACGACTTTCGCGAGTACCTCATCGGCATCAAGGGACCACTAACCACCCCCATTGGCGGCGGTTTTCGCTCACTCAACGTGGCGCTGCGACAGATCCTTGACCTCTACGTGTGTCTGCGTCCCGTTCGTTGGTTCCAGGGCGTGCCCTCGCCGATCAAGAACCCCGAGCTGGTGGACATGGTGATTTTCCGCGAGAACACCGAGGACGTCTA
>PLXU01000148.1:0-4636 GCA_003151555.1 Acidimicrobiaceae bacterium
GGCCACCCAGACCATCACCTGGACCCCGCCGGGTTCCCAGACCTGGGGTTCGGGTTCGGTCACGTTGGGTGCCTCGGGGCCGCTCGGGGGCACGTCGGCAAGCTTCTCGGGTACCGCAGGGTCTTCTATATACACGTCGAATACTTTCAATAATCCTTCGTCGTTCTCAACTTCCTTCTGGTTCAAGACCACGACGCCCGGGGCGATTGCAGGCGCGACGAACCAGCAGTCCAGGGTGGGCGCGGGCAACTGGGACCGACAATTGTGGATCGACCCGTCGGGCCATCTGGTGTTTGGTCTCTACTCACCTAACGTCAGTGGATCCTTCTCCGAGGTGACCTCAATAGCGACCTACGACAACGGTGCCTGGCACCAGGTCGTGGCGACGTACGGCCCGGCGGGCGAGGATCTCTACGTCGACGGCGGGCTCGTGGCTTCGAGTGCGGCGGGCATTTCGGGTCAGAACTACGCCTTCTACTGGCACCTCGGCTTCGCCCAGACGACTTCGTGGCCCGACGCCCCCGCTTCCCAGTACTTCAACGGATCGTTGGCCCAGGCGGCTCTCTACACCTCGCAGTTAACACAGACCCAGGTGTCGGCCCTGTATGGGGCCGCAACGACCTCGGCGGAGTCGACCCTGATACTCGCCGATTCGGCCGTTTCGTACTGGCCGCTCACGAACGCCGTCGGCACGACCGTATTTGCTGATCAGTCGTCGGGTAATGCGAACACCGGCTACGTCGAGGGCGTGTTCGCGCTCGGCACCGCCACGGATTCGGCGGGCACGACCGTGACCTTCGCGAGCTCGACGCCCAGCGTCTGTACTGTCAATGGCACCATGGTCACGGAGTTGACCGCGGGGACCTGCACCATTACCCCGACGGCGCCCGCGAGCGGGAACTATGCCGCCACGACCGGGTCCCCGAGCAATATAACGATAAACCCATGAACCAGACCTTCACCAAAAACGGCACCGGCCTTGCTTCGACGTTGCTCGCCCGGTTGCGCGCGCGACGCAGTGAGTCTGGTGCAACCGACGAGCGGGGCAGCATCCTCATCCTGGCGCTCATCTTCATCGTGGTCGTGGGTGGCACCGTGATGTCGCTCGCGGGTTGGGTGACGAACGACCTCAACAACTCGACCACCTTCACCAACGCCCGGGCTGCGCACTACTCGGCCTCCAGTGTCACCAACGTGGCGGTCAACTCGATTCGCTACGCGACCCTGCTGACCAACGGTCAGGCCCAGAACGTCGCGACCCCGCTCGGCGTGTGTTGGACGCCCGCCGGCAACTTTGCTTTCTCCCAGCTCACGACCGACGCCGTCACAGTGGCGGCCTGGTGCACCACCACCGAGAACCTGGTCAACGCCAACACGCGCGTCGTGAACGTCTACTCGTGCGTCAGCACGCTGACCGCCGCCTCCTCGCCGAGCGTCATCGCCGCTGCCGCGAGCCAGTGCCAGGCGACCCCGTATCTCCACGTGCAGGTCACTTTCGACGACTACCCGCCGGGTGGTGCGCCACCGATGATCACGCAGTGCTCAACGTGGTGTGGTCAGGGCGTCACCCTCAACAAGTGGGCGTGGACGTAGCTCCCCGCTGCGCTGACCGTTGTGTCCGACGGGTGGCTGTCTAATGGGTATTGAACGTAACGAAAAGTGAACTGCTGCTCCGGTGCCGCGGCTTAATCAGTGAATCCGATCGAACCATGAGTGCCGTCGCAGAATGGCTTGTTGTTCGACCCACCGCACCGACAAAGCGTCACCCGATTGCGAACCTCGTATGCCTCGCCGTCGGCGCTCGTAATCGGTATCCCTCCACGGACCCAAATCGGTCCAGCCACTGCCTGCGAAGGGTCCTCGATGAGTCCAACTGAAGGCTCAAACGTAGGTTCTATGGCAACGCTGGCGTCCTTATCCCACACGACCAATCGACCGGAGGGGCAGAGTCCCGCCTGGCGAGAAGTGAGCTGAGCCGCGGTGGCACCCTCTTGCTTCACTAAGTGCCATGCGTCACCGTTGGGGTCGCAGAATCTGCCCGAAGCGCACAGTGACGGCACGTCCGTCATAGTCCACGTCGGACCTCTCCGTACCCGAGCGTCCTGCAAATACGGCGATCGACTGGCCGTCTCGGTCCCGTCAAAACCGACTCGGACGTGCGAGCCATCGCAGAATGGCTTCGTGCCGGACTGTCCGCAACGGCACAGACTGTACGTTTCCCTCACCTCGAACTCTTCGCCCTCGAGCCAATCGACTGAGTCCCCGGCGTCATCGGTGACGATCGTCTGTCGTGCGAGCGGCACCGAACCCTCAACCACGTAAGGGCCATTTTCTGTAACGCAAATTTTCATATCAATTGCCGGTTTCACGGATTTCTCCCTTCAAACTCTTCTGTTTAGTGGCACAAACCATAACGCCGAATGCCATGAAATGCATTGGGGCACCCTTTCCCAGGCCAATTCTCTGGATGCAAGATGAACCAGTTTCTTCTCGTTGAATGCGCGTGGCCTGCCCGATCGCTGTTTTGCACACTTCACCAAATGTCGGGGCGACTAGTTGAGAGACGCGGCTAACCCCCAAATGGACCTGAACGAAAGACGGTCGCGCCCCGAGCCCCTTCGCCTCGTGACCCCCCGTAAATGCGGGCAGCCAAGGGTTCGCAACCCTTGGCTCTACCAATTGTCCCCTGCCCCGAAAATCAAAAATGGTGGTCAAATTGGCACTCCACTCCATTGAGTGCCAAGTTTTCGGTGCCAGCCGATATGCTTGACGTCCCGAACACACCTTCGGCCGCCTGGGCCTGCCCCAAGAAAACGGGGCAGGCCAGACGGGAATGGGCTCGTTGGCCAGAAGAACGACCGCTCGAGCGCATTCGAACACTTGAAAAGGGAATGACAATGACGAATGAGAACGTGACCCTCCCTCTCCTGCCCCTTACCTCAGGAGTGGTCCTGCCCGGCATGGTCTTTACGATGGCGCTCGAATCAAACGAAGCCCGCGTGGCCGTGGACGCGGCGCGTTCGGCCGGCGGACACCTACTACTTGTACCCCACATCGAAGGTCGTTACGCCAACGTAGGCGTGATCGCCGAAGTGCTCGAGGAGGGCTCTTTGCCCGGTGGACTCGAAGCCATCGCTATCCAAGGCGACCAGCGCGCGACGATTGGCACCGGCGTGCCGGGAACGGGCGCAGCCCTCTGGGTGGAGGCGGAACCAATCGAGGAGGGCGACGCGACGCCCGCAGCACTGGAGCTCGCCCGCGAGTATCGAGCGGTGCTGGAGAACATCCTGCTCAGCCGAGGCGCTCGCCGAGTGGCGGCCCAACTGCGCGACGTCACCGAGCCGGGACGGCTAGCCGACGTCGCCGGCTACTCGCCCGACCTCTCACTGGCCCAGAAGGTCGAAGTGCTCGAAACCCTCGACGTCGAGGCGCGACTGCGCCTGGTGCTCGGATGGGCGCGCGACACGCTCGCCGATCTCACCTTGCGCGAACGGATCAAGAACGACGTCGAAGACGGCATGGAAAAGACGCAGCGCGAGTTCTTGCTTCGTCGACAGCTCGAAGCGATCAAGAAAGAGCTCGGTCAACTCAGCGATGGCGACGAAGCGGACCCGGATGATTACCGGACCAAGATCGCCGAGCGCGACCTGCCTGAACAAGTCCTGAAGGCCGTGCTGCGCGAGGTCGACAAGTTGGAGCGCACCAGCGACCAGAGTCCTGAAACGGGATGGATCCGCACGTGGCTCGACACGGTCTTGGAGATGCCCTGGGGAGTGGAGTCCGAGGACCGCATCGACATTTCCGAAGCCAAACGAATCCTCGACGCCGATCACGACGGGCTCGCGGATGTCAAAGACCGCATCCTCGAACACCTCGCCGTCAAGAAGTTGCAGTCGGAACGTGGTCTCGTACCGGTTGACGGTCGCGGATCGGGGGCCATCCTCGCGCTCGTCGGGCCGCCCGGCGTCGGCAAGACCTCACTCGGCCAATCGATCGCCAATGCGCTCGGGCGTAACTTCGTGCGGGTCGCGCTCGGCGGCGTACGCGATGAAGCCGAGATCCGAGGGCACCGGCGCACCTACGTCGGCGCGCAGCCAGGCCGTCTCGTTCGCGCCCTGCGTGAAGCCGGCACGATGAATCCGGTGATCGTGCTCGACGAAGTCGACAAGATCGGAGCAGACTATCGAGGCGACCCCTCCTCGGCGCTGCTCGAGGTCCTCGACCCGGCACAGAACCACACGTTCCGAGACAACTATCTCGAGGTCGACCTCGATCTCTCGCGCGTCATGTTCGTCGCCACGGCCAACGTGATCGATACGATCCCGAGCGCGCTGCTCGACCGCATGGAGGTGATCAGGCTCGACGGCTACACCGAAACCGAGAAAGTCGCCATCGCTCGCCACCACCTCCTGGGTCGACAACTCGATCGCGCGGCGCTGCGCGAGGACGAAGTCGAGATTGACGACGAGGCGCTGCGCGCCATAATCGCCGACTACACCCGGGAGGCGGGAGTGCGAAACCTCGAGCGTGAAATCGGGCGACTGCTGCGCAAACTCGCGACCAAGTTCGCTGCGGGTGATCGCCAGGCGCCGATCGTCGTCAGCGCGAAGGATCTTCGCGAATGGCTCGGTCGGCC
>PLXU01000148.1:4684-4839 GCA_003151555.1 Acidimicrobiaceae bacterium
AGATTTTCTCGGACAAGAGCTTCCACTTCCACGTGCCCGCGGGAGCGGTACCCAAGGACGGACCTTCAGCGGGCGTGACAATGACGACGGCGCTGGTGAGCCTGCTTCGCGGTGTATCGGTGCGTCCCGTCGTCGGCATGACCGGCGAGGTGACG
>PLXU01000034.1 GCA_003151555.1 Acidimicrobiaceae bacterium
TCGCCACGTCGCCCGTGTGCAACCACCCTTTGGTGAACGACGCGGCAGTGGCCTCGGGTTGGTGCCAATAGCCGCGAACGACGTTGGGTCCCTTGATCCACAGTTCTCCCACGACGTCCGGTCCTCGCGCGAGGTCGCTCGTGGGCTCGTCGCCCGTGAAGCCCTCGGGCACAATCGCTACTTGGCACACCGGCAGCGGCGTACCACAGCTCTCGGGCTTGGCAATGTAATCCGCCCCGGCGTTCATCGCGACGGCGGCCGATGTCTCGGTGAGTCCGTAGCCGTTGCCGGGCTGACCTAGGGCGAAGGCGGCGCAGATGCGCTTGACCAATTCGGGCGGGGCCGGCGCCCCGCCGTACGAGACGCTTCGAACGCTCGACGTGTCGTAGTCCTTGAAGTTCGGGTGGTCGAGTATCTGCATGGCAATCGTGGGCACGCCGCCGATGTGGGTCAAGCGCTCGGCGGCAATTAATTCGAGCGATTGTTGCGGGTCAAAGTGGTGGGTCATGACCAGTTTGCCGCCGGCGGCGGTGTTGGGGATCATGACCGATAGGCAGCCGGTGGCGTGAAAGAGCGGCACGTTTAACAGGAACGAACTGGGCACGCTCTCGATGGCGTCGAGCGACTCGCTGTCAAAGCGCAGTGCTTGGCGCCGGGCCACGTAAAACATGTTCATCAAGTTGGTGATGGCGTTTCGATGGGTACCGACCGCGCCCTTCGGCCTGCCGGTGGTGCCCGAGGTGTAGAACATCGTGGCGTCGTCGTCCGCTTCGATGACGACGTCCGGCGGGCTCGACAATGGATCGACGTCGCCCAGGACGTCGTCATAGCTCGCGATCCGCACTCGCGAATGCGCCTCGCCCAAACGGACCGGACGCGAGAGGTCGTCGCGAATGACGATGACCGTCGAAAGTTCGGCGAGCCCGTCGAGCGCCTGACGTACGCGTTCGAGACGCTCTTCGTCGACGATCACGACCCTGGTGCCCGAATCGGCCAGCCCGTAGGCCAGTTCATCGCTCGACCACCAGGCGTTGAGCGGCACCACCACGGCGCCGCAGATCATTGCGCCCCAGAAAGACGTGATCCACTGGGGCAGGTTGCGTGCGATGATGGCAACCCGGTCGCCCTTGGTGATACCGAGGTCGACCAGGCGGTGCGCGAAGGTCGAGGCGATGCGGTAGTGCTCTTCGAAGGTGAAACGCTGTCCCTCGTACACCATGAACTCCTGCGTGGCGTGGACCAGCGAGAGGTCGAATACTTGGCGCAAATTGACGGGCGCGTGCTTCCAGATCGTCGTCTCGACGCCGTTGATGGTGGTCCGATCAGTCTCGAACATCTGTCCCGGCGCGGTCATTTGGGCGTCCGCGCCGCTCAGCGAGAGGGGGGATTCGCTCACCGGACCTAGTTGGTGCTCGACGGGGACCTGAACAGTTGGGCGCGGTAGAACTCGAGCTCCGCGATGGACTCCTTGATGTCGTCCAGGGCCCGATGGGCGCTCTCCTTTTCGGGCACGGCGTCGAGCACCTCGGGATACCAGCGACGAGCCAATTCCTTGATGGTCGAAACATCAACGTTGCGGTAATGAAAGAAGGCCTCGAGGGTGGGCATGTAGTCCTGCAGGAAGCGCCGGTCGGTGCCAATGGAGTTACCGCAGAGCGGTACCGTGCGCGCCTCGGCAATGTGCTGTCGTAAGAAATCCAGGGTGGCTGTTTCGGCGTCGGCCACGGACACGGTCGAAGCCTGAATCTGAGTGATCAGCCCCGACTTCGTGTGCATCTCGGTGACGAACTCGCCCATGTGCAGGAGTTCCTCGGCCGTGGCGTGAATGACCAGGTCGGGGCCTTCGGCGACGACGACCAGATTGTCGTCGGTGACGATGGTGGCGATTTCTACGATGACGTGACGATGCGGTTCGAGGCCCGTCATCTCGAGGTCCATCCACACCAGCACGTTGGAACAATAGTAAACGGCGTTCGTTCCCAGGTGGCAACCCGGCCGGTAGCCTTCGGGCAATGGAAATCCCGGTCAAAGTGCTCCATGACGATGCCGTACTTCCCCGATATGCCAACGAAGGCGACGCGGGCTGTGATTTGGTGGCGGTGGAGACGTGCACGTTGCGGGCCGGGGGTGGCCGAGCGCTGGTGGGCACTGGACTAAGCGTCGCCATCCCCGACGGCCACGCCGGCCTGGTACTGCCGCGCAGTGGATTGGCGGTCAAGCACGGCGTGACGTGCATCAATTCGCCCGGTCTCATCGACGCGGGCTATCGCGGCGAGCTGAGGGTGGCGTTGGTGAATCTTGACCCTCAACACGACTACGTGGTACACGTTGGTGACCGGATCGCGCAACTGGTGATCACGTCGGTCACGTCGGCCGATTTCCGAGTAGCCGCTGAATTGCCTCCCGCGAGGCGCGGCGAAGGCGGATTTGGCAGTACCGGGCGATGACTCAGTTCCTCGATCCGCTCGATAGTGCTTTTGTATTGCTCGAGGTGGCCGGTTCGGCGATGAATATCGGCGCCGTGATTGAACTGGAAGCGAGTGTGGCCGAAGACCCCGAGGCGCGCTTCGAACTGATTCGCAAGAATATTGGTTCGCGGATCCACGAGATTCCCATATTCACTCAGCGCATCGTGCGCGCACCATTTGACATGACGTGGCCGATTTTGGTGCCCGAAGAAAGGTTCGACCTCGACCGACACGTCGTGCGCGTCGCCTTACCTTCCCCGGGAACGTCCGCGCAATTCGATGCACTGGTCTCGGATTTCTTTTCGCGCACGTTGACCGCCAATCGGCCGTTGTGGCAACTACTCGTCATCGAGGGATTAGAGGATGGTCGAGCCGCAATCGCGTTGAAGGTCCACCACGCGCTTGTTGACGGCGTGTCCGGCGCCGAGGTGTTCGCCAACCTCTTTGACATCTCTCCGGAGGTTCGTGCACCGGCGCCGGTGATCGAGCCGCAGGAGAATGGCCAACCGGTCACCAGCTCGATGGGCCTGCTGGGCCACGGACTGAACAAGATTCGCCGCCGTCCGCAACTGGTCTTCGAGAGCGTTGGCTCTTGGGCCGCTCGACTCTTCGAAACGGCTCGCGCGATTGTCCGGATTACCCTCATGTACGCGCGCCGCCAATCGAATCCCGGCCAACCGTCGATCTTCGAGGCCCGGCGAACGTCGCTTAACGGGGCCGCCGGGGTCGAGAAGGAGTTCCACCGGCTTCGCGTTCCTTTAGCCGACGTAAAGCGTGCCGCCAAGAGCCGCGGGGCGTCGGTGACCGACTTCGTGATTGCGACGTCGAGCGGGGCACTGCGGCGGCTGTTGGCGGACCGCGGCGAGGTCTTGGGCAAGGACCTCATCGCGTTTGTACCCATCAATGTTCGCGAGCAGGGCGTTTCCTCGGAATTCGGCAATCAGATTTCGGGGATGCTCGCTCGACTTCACGCGGACATTGCCGATCCCGAGGAGCGGCTGGTGGCCATCGCGAAGGACTCCGCTGCCTCGGTTGCCCTGCAGCGGGAGAAGAACGCGAAGATCTTGCAGAATATTCCTCGCGTGCTCGGGCCGATGTTGATCTCGTTCGGTGGGAAGTTTATTTCGGCCCTCGAGCTCGTCAATCGGATGCCACCGATTGCCAACCTCATGGTGTCGTCCGTTCCCGGACCTCCAATTCCGCTGTGGCTAAGTGGATACCGGGTGGCGTCCGCTGCCCCGGTGGGACCGCTCATTGGCAGTTTTTCACTCAACATCACCGTCTTGGGATTCGGAGATTTCTTGGAGTTTGGACTGTTGGGCTGCGCCGATCAGATGTCTGATCTCTCCACGCTGCGCGACTATATCTATGAAGAGGCCGTCGCATTCATTTCGGCCACTCCCGTGTGAGTGAACGCCAATAACTCGCTGGACGAATTGCGTTGCTCAAATCGACGTTGGTCGAACCGAGCACTTGGGCTACAATGAAGCCAACGCGGACGTAGCTCAGTTGGTAG
>PLXU01000178.1:0-222 GCA_003151555.1 Acidimicrobiaceae bacterium
GCGCCTCGAAGCAGTCGCGCTCCCGCGCCGTCGAGAAGCCGTAGAGGATGATCGCGTCCTCGCGCACGTGGGTGTGGACCGCGAGCTCGATCTCGCCGCTCGTAGTCATGGTCGTGGCCGCCGGGCCGGTCAGGGCGACTCGGTAGCCGACGCCATTGACCTCGACGATGGACGTGCCGTCGGCGAGCCGAGCGGTCAGCTGCCCGCGCAGCGAGCCGATCA
>PLXU01000178.1:228-7588 GCA_003151555.1 Acidimicrobiaceae bacterium
GCTTCACCTCGTTCGAGGTGTACTGGGCGACCTCGCAGCCGTGCGCCGCGGCGCACGACAGGGCGATGCCGCTCGCCTGGGCGACGCCGATCGCAGTCTTGGCGTTGGTCTGGAAGAACACCCGCTCGACGACCACCACGGCCGGGTCGTACTGGCCGAGCAGCTCGCGGATCGACTGGGCGAGCTCGCAGAGCCGGCGATCGACCGACGTCGCGCGGTCGGTCTCGATCGTGCCGGCGGCGCTGGCGGTGAAGTTGCCGGCTCCGTCGCGGGCGAGCACGCCGTATCCGCACCTCGTGAGCCCGGGATCGATCCCGAGGACGAACATGTGTTCGACTGTAGCGGACGAGGCGGTGCCTGCCCGTGACCTACCCGTCGTAGGTGGCGAGGACGGACTCGGGGATGTCGAAGTTGGAGTGGACGCTCTGGACGTCGTCGTGGTCGTCGATGGCGTCCATCATCCGCAGGACCCGCTTGGCGTCGCCGTCGTCGACGATCTCGATGGTGGAGGTCGGCACCATCGTGAGCTCGGCGGTGCGCACCGAGATGCCCGCGCGCTCGAGGGCCTCGCGCACCGAGGCGAGGTCGCCCGGCGCGGTCGTGATCGAGAAGCCGTCGTCGTCGCGCTCGAGGTCCTCTGCACCGGCATCCGAGGCGAGCTCCATGAGGCGGTCCTCGTCGATCGTCGCAGGGACCTCGATCGCGCCCTTGCGCTCGAACTGCCACGCGACCGCGCCGGGCTCGGCCATCGAGCCGCCGCTGCGGGTGAACAGGCTGCGCATCTCGGCACCGGTGCGGTTGCGGTTGTCGGTCAGGCACTCGACGAGCACCGCGACCCCTCCAGGACCGTAGCCCTCGTAGGTGACCGCCTCGTAGCGGACGCCCTCGAGCTCACCGGTGCCACGCTTGATGGCTCGCTCGATCGTGTCGATCGGGACCGAGCCGTCGCGCGCCTTCTGGAACATCGTGCGCAGCGTCGCGTTGGCGTTCACGTCGCCGCCCCCCTCGCGGGCGGCCACCTCGACCTGGCGGATGAGCTTGGCGAACAGCTTCGCGCGGGCCTTGTCCTGGGCCCCCTTGCGATGCTTCGTCGTCGCCCACTTTGAGTGGCCCGACATCTCGCCCTCCTCGACGTCGCGGCCGATGATGCTAGTTGGACAGGGCTGCGTGGCTCGCCGACGCGAGATCGAGGAACAGGGCGTGCACGGTGCGGTCGGCGGTCAGCTCGGGGTGGAACGACGCCCCCAGCACCGGGCCCTGTCGCACGAGGACCGGATGCACCCCGTCGCCGACGTCGATGGTCGCGAGGACCTCGACGTCGTCGCCGACCTCGGTGATCCGGGGCGCGCGGATGAAGACAGTGGGCACGCGCACGCCACCTTCGAGCTCGGTCGACGACTCGAACGAGGCGATCTGGCGCCCGTAGCCGTTGCGCACGACGGTGACGTCGAGCACGCCGAGCGCGGGCTGGTCGTCGCGACCGTCGGTGATCGACGAGGCGAGCAAGACGAGGCCCGCGCAGGTGCCGAGAGCGGGCATCCCCGCGCGCAGGCGCAACTCGAGCGGCCCGAGCAGCCCCGAGGTCACGAGCAGGTGCGCGATCGCGGTCGACTCGCCGCCCGGCAGCACGATCGCGTCGACGCCGTCGAGCTCGGTGACCGATCGGACCGGTGCTGCGTCAACCCCGAGGTCCGCGAGCGCGGCTCGATGCTCAGAGACGTCGCCTTGGAGGGCGAGCACGCCGACGCGCACGACTACCAGCCGCGGTCGGCCAGGCGCTCGCTCAGCGTGGAGAGCTCTTCGCCGCGCATGGCGGGCCCGAGGCCCGTCGAGACCTTGGCGACGAGGTCGGCGTCGTCGAAGTGCGTCGTCGCCTCGACGATCGCCCGCGCCATGCGCTCGGGGTCCGAGCTCTTGAAGATGCCCGAGCCGACGAAGACCGCCTCGGCGCCGATCTGGCGGACGAGCGCGGCGTCGGCGGGCGTCGCGATGCCCCCGGCACAGAACAAGGGGACGGGCAGCGCCCCGGTCGCGGCGACCTCGGCCACGAGGGCGAGGGGGGCCTGGAGCTCCTTGGCGGCCGCGTAGCGCTCGGCGTCATCGAGTGTCGTCAGCCGTCGGATCTCGCCGAGGATGGTGCGGAGGTGACGGACGGCCTCCACGATGTTGCCCGTGCCCGCCTCGCCCTTCGAGCGGATCATGCACGCACCCTCGCTGATGCGCCGCAGCGCCTCGCCGAGCGACGTCGCGCCGCAGACGAACGGGACGGTGAAGGCCCACTTGTCGATGTGGTGCGCCTCGTCGGCAGGGGTCAGCACCTCTGACTCGTCCACATAGTCGACGCCGAGCGCCTGAAGGATCTGCGCCTCGGCGAAGTGGCCGATCCGAGCCTTGGCCATCACGGGGATCGTGACGATGCCCTGGATCCCCTTGATCATCTCGGGGTCGCTCATGCGCGCCACGCCGCCGTCGCGACGGATGTCCGACGGTACGCGCTCGAGGGCCATGACCGCGACGGCACCCGAGTCTTCGGCGATCTTCGCCTGTTCGGGGTTGACGACGTCCATGATGACGCCACCGCGCAGCATGTCAGCGAGACCGCGCTTGACGATCGCCGAACCCACGGTTGAAGTGTTTTTTGATGGACTCATGCCTCCAGCCTAACTGGAAGGGCCCTCTACCACTCCTCGAGGGCCAGCGCGCGCAGTTCGGCGTCGTCGAGATCGCTCAGATCCGACTGCGGTCGGTCGCTCCAGATGTTGAACCATATCCAGCGTGACTGCGCGTACGAGGGGCTGCGAAAATACGAGGTCGTCGCCAGTTCCTGGGACGCGCACTTGCGCAACGCGCCGGCCAGGCCCAACGGATAGCGGATGGCGGCCGCGGCAACTTCGTCGGCCCGATAGGCCGTGCCCGTGCCGGCCAGCGCGCGACGCACCTCGTCGTTCATCGAGATGGCGCCGGCCACGCTCTCGCGCGTGAGCAGTCCCAAGCGCTCGCGCGCGAGACAGTGCGCGACGACGCCTTCTAGTTCGATGAGTTCGAAATCACTCATCAGCGAGTTGGTGACGAACAGCGAATACTTATCCCCGTTCGGCACGAGCGCCGCGTTATAGCCACTCTCTTCGACGATCAGGGCGCTGACGCCGTCGACGCCGAAGGTCGCCGATAGTCGGTCGAGCACGATGGCGAGGCGTTGGCGATCCTCGTTGGTGCCCCCGGCGTGGAACTGGTCGAGCAGGGTGGCGCCGATGGTCAGGCCCCGTCGCTCGAAGCGCGCATCGGAGCGATGCAGGTCCCAGGCGTAGAGTGCGGCGACGGCGACGCCCACGGCCGGCAACCAGGCAACCACCAAGAAGCCGACGATAAGCAGCACCGAGACGGCGGCCACGATGATGGTCTGGGGCATCTTCTTGCGCCGAGCGAACGTTCGCACGGCCTTCAAGTTGGCGTGACGCTCCGCGGACGAAGGAATATACGGACTCTGCCAGCTGGGATCCAACACCGGCGCGACGTAGCGCTGCGTGCGATCTCGCGAGGAATTGTGTCGGCGGTTACGCGAACGCTGCTTGGTTGCCACCACACAAGGCTACTTGGCGTCTTGGAAACGCCGGCGCGCGTCGGCGTAGAGCGCTTCGTAACGGTCCATCAAGAGGGCCATCGACCATCCCCGCGCGTGCTCCTTCGCGGCCGCCACCGATTCGTCCGTTTCGCTCACCAAGGCGTCCGAGATTGCCTTTTCCAGCGCCGCCTCGTCGCCGGGCGCAAAGAGATGGCCAAAGTTGCCCACCACGCCGCGGTAGCCAGTGATGTCGCTCGCGACCACCGTGGTCTCACTGGCCATGGCTTCGAGCAGTATCAAACCGAAACTCTCGCCTCTCGTCGACGGGGCGACCAGTACGTTGGTCCGGCGCAACCAGGCCCGCTTCTCGCCGTCGTCCACCGCGCCCACGAAGAGGATCAGCCGGTCTTGACCGGCCCGCGCTTCGAGTCGGGAGCGATCGGGGCCGTCGCCCAGCACCACCAGTCGCCACTGCTCGGCGCCGCGCGCGTTGTGCGCGCGCACGGCGCCCACGAGGTGTTGGACCCCTTTTCGATCTTCGAGCCGTCCGATGTAGAGCAACGTCACCACCGGCGAGCGTTCTCGGGGGGTCGTAACGAATCGTTCCATCTCGAAGCCGTTGAAGAGCACCTCAGCGTGTACGCCAGCGGCCTTCAAGATCGTCGCCGCCGCGGCCTCGCTCACCGCCGCCCAGGCGTCCACGTGCGTGGCCAAGTTTCGCAGTAGCGGACCACTCAGGCGCAGGGCCGGTCCGTCGCCGCTTCGATGAAAGGTTGCGACGGCCGCGGCCGGGTGCGCGCGAAGGCTCGACCAGGCGAGCAGCGGCGCGAAAGGTTCGTGATAGTGCACCACGTCCGCACCGAAACGGTGGACCGCATTAAGGGCCCGGCGAGCTGCCCACGGTGACAGGGTGAGGGGGGCCCGCGAGCCATTAGCCGGCACCGAGAAGAGCCGTCCGTAGCGCTCGACCCTGGCGGGCGTGTCGTAGACCGAGCGATCGTGCTGGTCCGGTGCCACCACCAGGACATCGTGGCCACGGCGGCTGAGTTCACGGCTCATCGCCAGGGCCTGCTCCTGCACTCCCCCGTAGACGCTCAACGCGTAGGGCGTGATGAGCGCGACGCGATAACTCACGTGTCGCCAAAACGAGCCTGCAGCACGTGCCACTGCTCGGGGGCCCGGCGGATCAGGCCCTCGAGTTCGTTGGCCACCAACTGCGTGACCCGCGTCACGTCTTGGCGCAGGCGTCCCTCGCGCTGTGCCGCGATGGGAGGCGTCACCACGGCGAAGTGGTCGTCGCCCGGTCCCATGTAGCACGCCGCCGCCACGAGGGTTGCGCCGGTGCGCAGCGCCAACGTGGCCGGGCCGGCGGGTATCGTGACGCGCTCGCCGAAGAAGTCCACCTCGATGCCGTTGTCCTGGATGTCGCGGTCGCAGAGCAGGCCCACGGTGCCGCCCTCCTTTAACGTCTGGAGCAACACGGTGCCGGCGTGATCGTCCAGCGGTTCAATCCTGATGCCGATCGACTCACGCTTCTCCTTGAACCATTGAAAGAGCTCCGGGGGCTCCAACTCTTCGGCCACGCAGGTCATCGCCAGTCCCAGTTGGGACATGAAGGATCCGCCCCACTCCCAGCTGCCGATGTGCGGCAGGGCAATGATGGTGCCCAAGCCGCGCTCCTTGGACTCTTCTAAATGCTCGAGCCCCTCGGCGATACGAAAGTGCTCGTAGATGGTGGCGCGATTGATGGACGGCAACTTCGCGCTCTCGGCCCAGTACTGGCCGTAACTTAAAAAAGCTCGGTCCACGAAGCGCTCGACCAGTTCATTGTCAAGCGCGCGAGGCGACGACGCGTCGTGGGCGGCGAGCGCGTGCACCAGATTGTCGCGCAGGTTGGCACGCGAACTGCTCCGTCGTCGACCCACAATCGCGGCGATGTGACGACCGAGCCACACGTCGACACGTTCGGGCAGCGCCTCGGCGAGGGCGCCAACCGACTTGAAGAGTCCGACACGAGCGTTCGCCACGGTTAGTGACGTGAGGTGCGGCTCGGACCTCGGCGCAGACGGCCCGTGTTGTGCTGGTAGTTGCGTCGCGGCCGACGCTGCGCGGGCGGCTCCGGTTTGGCGGCGATCTGCCAGACCCGCCAGAACCGGCCGAAGGCAGTCATTACGGTGAGTACCAACAACAGCCAGAGCACGGGAATGAAGATCTGCGTCGCCAGCAAGGCCACACCCAACAACACCATGCGCTCGGCGCGTTCCATGAGTCCGCCCTTGGCGGCCAGCCCCAGGCTCTCGGCCTTGGAACGCTGGTAGGAGACCATGAAGGTGGCAGTCATGATGCCGATGGGCAGCAGTACCAGTTGGCCGCGGTGCTGGGCGGTCAAGTAGTACGCCGCGCCACCAAGTAATACGGCGTCCGAGATGCGGTCGACCACCGAGTCGAAGTAGCTGCCGCGTTGGCTGGCCCGATTGGACGCCTTGGCCACCGGTCCGTCAAAGAGATCGTGCGCGCCCGTGGCGATGAGCAAGACCACCGCGAGGTGGTGGTGGCCCACGGCGATTGCCCAGGCCGTCGCGCAGGCGAAGACGAGACCGGAAGCCGTGAGCCAGTCAGCGGAGAAGCCGATGCGGACCAACCAACGTCCCACTGGGGCCGTCCTCACGTCTACTGACTTGCGGAATTTTCCGTCGAACATGATCCTCCGGACCGTTTGGCTAAGTCTAGGTTACGTTCGTGTGACAATCGGTTCAAAAGTGGTCGTGCACTTTCTGCCACGTGGCCGATAACGACTCCGATAAGACCCGGGTTTCGCCCACCGAGGTCATAAAATTGGTGTCGCCGCCCCAGCGCGGCAACACGTGGCCGTGCAGGTGCTTCGGGATTCCCGCCCCGGCCGCCACGCCGAGATTGAAGCCAATATTCATCCCATCGGCACCGTAGGCCATCTCGATCGCCATCACCGTGTGGCGCAACGCCAGGAAATATTCGCGGTACTCCTCGTCGGTTAGTTCTGCGAAACCGGCGACGTGTCGACGCGGCAGCACCAGGAGATGGCCCGATCCGTACGGGTAGGCGTTCAAGACCACGAAGGTGGAGTCGCTACGCCACAACACGCCCGACGACTCGCCCACCTCTTCGTTGCTCAGCGCGCAAAAGACGCACGCGACCTCGCCGGCGGCGTTGAGCGAGGCAATGGCCCCCGATACGTACTGCTCGCGCCAGGCCGCCCAAAAACGATCCAGTGACACTAGGAGGTCTCGGGCGATCCGTGGCTGGCGATCTCGCTCAGCAGACGTTCACGAAACTCCGACAGGCCCACGCCGCGTTCGGGGTCGTTCGATCCGCGGGCGTTGACGCCGAGCGTGCCTTTGGCGACGTCGTCGTCGCCGACCACCACGATGTAGGGGATCTTCTCGAGCTTGGCCCGGCGAATGCGCGCGCCCAGCGGTTCGCTCGCCTCCTCGACCTCGACGCGCACGCCCTCGAGGCGAAGCGCGGTCGCCACGTCGAACGCGTACTCGTCGTGCGCGTCGCGCACGCCCAGCACCCGAACCTGTTCGGGGCTCAGCCAGGTGGGCATGTTGCCGGCGTAGTGCTCGATCAAGACCGCCATGAAGCGCTCCACTGATCCGAATAGCGCGCGGTGGATCATGATCGGTTGGTGGCGGGAGTTGTCCTGGCCGACGTAGCTGATCTCGAAACGCTGCGGCAGCTGGAAGTCGAGCTGAACGGTCGACAGCTGCCAGGTCCGACCGATCGCGTCGCGCGCCTGCACCGAGATCTTCGGGCCGT
>PLXU01000043.1 GCA_003151555.1 Acidimicrobiaceae bacterium
TTCTCATCGTTATTGACGAATTCGGTTTGACGTGTGTCAAGGGTTGTCATATCGTTGCTCCCTCCGAGCTGGCCTCGTGAACGGCGGCCCAGCGAATTGAACGCACAATGCTGGCGTAGCCGGTGCAGCGGCAAATCTGGCCCGAGATAGCTTCGCGGATCTCGCTCTCGCTCGGGTCGGGATTTCGATCGAGCAACGCGCGGGCCGTCATCATCATGCCGGGCGTGNNGGCACTCCATGAAGCCTTGCTGCACGGGGTCTAGTGTCCCGTTCTGCTCGAGGCCCTCAATGGTTCGAACGCTATGGCCGTCGGCCATGGCGGTCAAGACGGTGCACGACTTGACCGGTTCACCGTCGAGCCACACCACACAGGTGCCGCAGTTGCTGGTGTCACAGCCCCAGTGCGTGCCGCGCAGCAGAAGCGTGTCGCGCAAGAAGTGCACCAACAGCATGCGATCTTCGATCTCCTCGGTGACTTGGGTTCCGTTGACGTCCATTGATACCTGCATAGTTAGGCCCCCTGCTTGTTGATTCGCTCGACTGAGGTGTTGAGCGCCCGCTTGGTCAACTCATTGGCCAAGTGGCGTTTGTACTCGACGGTGCCGCGCAGGTCCTGCGTGGGTGTGCACGCCTCGGCCGCCAGGGCACCGGCTCGACTGAACAGTTCGTCCGAAGGGGCCTGTCCGCGAAGGAGTTCTGAGATCGCGGGTATTCCCGTGGTGTTGGGTCCGACCGCCGCCAGGCCCACGCGGGCATCGGTGATCTTTCCCTCTGACATCCACACCGCCGCCGCGCTCGAGGTGACGGCCCAGTCGCCCGCGCGGCGTTCTACTTTCTTGTACGCGCTCGATCCACCGGGACGCACCGGCAGACGCACTTCGGTCAGAATCTCGGCGTCGCCGACGGCGGTCTCGTAGGGTCCGAGGTAAAAATCCTCCATGCTCACCACTCGCTCGCCATCGGCACCACGAATCACGCAACTGGCATTGAGCGCGGTGCATACCGCCGAGAGATCCTCTGAGGGATCGGCCTGGCACAGCGAGCCGCCGAGCGTTCCGCGATTGCGTACGACGGGATCGGCAATCACGTGTTCGGCGTCACGAAAGATCGGAAACAGCGTGAACAGTTCTGGTGACTCCAAGAGGTCACGATGGCGCGTCAACGCGCCGATTCGAACCTCGTCACCCTCGTGGCGAATGTAACTGAGCTCGTTGTAAAGGCCGTTGATGTCGATCAGCGTGTCGAAGCTCGCCAAACGAAGTTTCATCATTGGCAGAAGACTGTGTCCTCCCGCGATGAGCCGTGACGATCCTCCTTCGTGGAGCAATGAAATTGCTTGGTCCACCGAAGTAGCCCGTGCGTATTTGAACGGTGCTGGAACTTGCATGATGCGAGACCCCCTCGTCGCATTGAAAACCGCGTTGCCATCAATTCTTGCTACTCAGACTTATCCGTACCTGAAGAACTTCCCACCGGTGTCCTGCTCAGTGGACCCACGCAAACATATATACCATCGAAACCGCCATCGCGACATCGCAGCACAACGCTACGCGCGGAGCGGCCACCGACGCGTACGAAGAAGATCGACTACTGGGCACCCTCACGGAGCTCGAGCTCGCGCACCCTTGATGGACGCTCAGGGCGGGAGCGCTCATCGTTACGATCAGCGCGACGTTCCAAATCCCGTAGCCCGCCAATGCCAGGGCGAAAAAGACCGCCGCCGGTAGGAACCATCCGGGCTCACCCGTCATGCCAGCCATACCGGGCATGGCCGCCATCGAACCACCGTGCATCACCATGCCGCCCGTGAACATCGCCACCATCGCCACGCTCGTCACCACGTGGTTCGACTCGTGCACCGCCTGGCGGGCGGACGATGAAATGCGAACGACACTCACCGATCGCCAGAGAAACCAACCGGCGAAGCTCGTGAAGACAACTCGCCAGGCACCATTGGGCCCGAGCTGGACAATGTTGAGCACCATCGCGGCCATCACCGAGCCCATCACGACGTGAATAACGTGGAAATCTCGGCGACCGGGACGCCTTGTCACCAAGAGAAAGGTCAGTCGCACGGAGCAATAGGCGACCGTGCTGAGCAAGAGGGCCGCCACCAAATCAACTGACCAAGCCGGTCCGTACACGAGGCCCCCGTTCGCACGTCATAGTCTGCCCTGCGCTCGGACTATAACAAGATAAGTGAGGACTCATCAGAATTTCTCGCGTGCCGCGCCCTGTGCGGATGCCACAGCCGGGGGTACAATTGCGGTCGAATTAGGACGACCCACGGAGATCTCCGCATCAACTGTCCTTTCCTGAGACGAGAGAGGAAACTCCAATGAAGGAACTGCTTGGCGATGTCGAGCGCTGGCGTCAAAATGGTCAGCGTGTGGTTTTGGCGCGGGTCGTCGGCGTCCTTGGATCGGGACCTCGAGAACCCGGGGCCGCGATGGCGGTGAGCGAAAGTGGCGAGGTCACGGGATCGGTTTCCGGTGGTTGCGTCGAGGGGGCCGTCGTCACCGAGGCACTTGAGGTGATCGAGACCGGCGAGGCGAAATTGTGCACGTTCGGTTACTCCGACGACGACGCGTTCGCCGTGGGGTTGACCTGCGGCGGCACTGTGCAAATTTTCTTGGAACGTCTGGAGCCATGAAGGACATATTCGCGGTCCTCTTTGAATGCCTGAAAGAAGAGCAACCGGTAGCGATTGCCACTGTCATTGAGTTGGCGAGCGCACCCGAGGGATCAACCGGAGAACTGCCTTCGCTCGGAGCCACCATCCTGTTTGGCCCTTCCCGCGGCGCCATTGGTTCGTTCGCTAGCGGAGCGCTTGATCGTGTCGTGCTGCGCGATATTGAGGCGGCCCTCGACACCGGACAGAGCGCGTCTCGGCACTACGGTTCCGGCGGTGAGATTGGCCTCAACGATGTGACCGTCTTCATCGATGTCTATTCGCCGCCACCGCGCATGATCATCCTCGGCGCGGTCGACTTCACGCGGGCCCTCGTGAAGGTCGCCAAGGTACTTGGCTATCGCGTGACGGTCTGCGATGCCCGCCCGGTGTTCGCGACGAAGAAACGCTTTCCGGAAGCCGACGAGGTCATCGCCAAGTGGCCGGACAAGTACCTGGCCACCGTGGCCGATCAGCTCGGGCCGCTCGACGCCATCTGCGTCCTGACCCACGACCACAAGTTCGACGTGCCGGCAATCGTGTCGGCGATCGGCACGCACGTGGGCTATCTCGGTGCCATGGGTTCACGCAAAACTCATGCGGAACGCGTGGTGCGGCTCATCGAAGCGGGCGTTGATCCGGCACGGATTCACGCGATCATGGCGCCAATCGGAATCAACATTGGTGCGCGAACTCCCGAGGAGACCGCAATATCGATCTGTGCTGAGATAATCGCGCTTCGCGAACACGTGAAGGTCAACTCGTTGCGCGACGACCCCGGTCCGATCCATAAGGTTACGACGTAAGCCAAGAGGCAGCTGGAGTCGGCGCAGTGGGCGTTTCGGACAACGTGTTGAGTATTGAACGCGGACTCAACCTGCTGCCTCCAAAATCCCGAATAATCTGTGCACTGGCCAAAATGAGGGTTGCTTGACCAAAGCCAGACCAAACTCGCAAGTTCGTAGTCCAACGGATGGTGTTCTGGCTCCTTAGAGCGGGTGGCCTGGCGACCGCCTCGCCGAGCACGTCGCCATTGTCCTGCCGGCCCACTGCGATTCCTCATGGGTGAATCGAAGTGACTGGAGTGGAGGTCAGTCAATAATGGGGTCGTCGAGTGGGACTTGGACGTGGAACCTGTTGATGAAGATTGAGAGGCGCTGTTACTTCAGCCCACGGTGTGAAGATTGCCTATATCGCCGTGAGCCATGTCAGGCTCTCAAGGATCGGTTCGGACCAGACGTCTCACAACGCGCCAGAGCCACGCGGCGTCCTATGGCCGGCCAGCGCTCGACGTCGCCCAGACGTTCCTCGTCATGGGAAGCCCTCTCGATTCACGAGCGGGGCCTCAACGGGGCCCGTCGCACGGACTCCAGTCACCGCAACACGACGTGTATAATTTCGCGCGCAAGCCAAAACCGGGTGAAGGGATGAGGATGCGAGTACGGATCGACCAAGGCCTCTGCACAGGCGACGGACTTTGCGAGCAGATCGCCCCAGCCATGTTCGTCCTGGCTGACGACGGCCTCTCTTACATCAAGGAGGGTGATCGCGTGTACAACGACGTCCAGGGCGGCGACGGTGTCGTCGTCGTGCCGACCAGCTTCGAGGACGCCGTGGTCGAGGCTTCCCAGGAGTGTCCCGGTGAGTGCATCTTCGTGACGACAGACTGACCGAGCCGGCGCACGCGGAAGGCGCCACGCGACGAGCGCAGTCCTTCCCGAGAGCGCCGCCGTGACATCACGCATCTGTGTCGAAGGCTTTGACGCGTGACCACGGCGCCACTTCGCCGCCTCTGCGTCAGTTCTTGGAACGGCTCTCTTGAACAGGGCGTCGTCGATGTCGCGCTCCGAGCGGCCGAATGGTCAGGACGTGGCGCGACCGAGATGACGGCCCGCGAACGGGCAGCTTTGCTGTCCGTCGTCTACACGTCGACCTCCTCGGACGCCGGTCGATTGCTCCGTGCCCTGGTGCGCGGTCAAACCCGCGATTGTCGTCGGCGTCGACACGTCGCACGCCATCTCGATCGTGCACCTGGCCGCCGCGGTGCGCAACAACGGCCGAGGTCGGGTAGTGAGCATCAATCTAAGCGCCGAGAAGGCCGTACGAGCTCGGGCCAATCTCACTGGGGGTGGGTTCTCTGACGCCGTCACCTTTCACGGGAGCGATGTCCTCGAGGACCCTCGCCGACGCCGCGGCGTCGATCGACGGGCTCTCGCTCGGCGTTGGGAGGGACCTGAGCAAGTGACAGTTGCGACAACGGATACGTCACCAACAGGCGACACGTAACGCCTGGCCGGTAATCTGGCGAGCCTCGTCCGACGCGAGGAACAAGATGGTGTTAGCGACGTCCTCCGCAGAGGCGGCTGTCCCGAACGGGTTCAATTCCATGCGCATCTGGCGGAACTTCTCGGCCATGAGAGCGAGCCGCGGGTTGTCGACGAATCCTGGCACGACACAGTTAACGTTGATCAAGTCGCGGGCCAGCTCGCGGGCGAGGCTCGCGGTGAATCCGACGATTCCCGCCTTGGCCGTGGAGTAGTTGACCTGCCCGATGTTGCCCAGATAGGAACGCGACGAGATCAGGACGACCTTGCCGTACTTCTGCACCTTCATGTGGGGGACGACCGCGCGGCAGGCGAGGAACGTCGTTCGAAGGTTGAGCTCGATGACCAGGTCCCAGTCGTCGTCGGTCATCTTATGGATCATCGCGTCCTTGGAACCGCCGACCGTGGCCACGAGGATGTCGATTCGCCCATGTTCGTCGACGGTGCTCGCGGCCATCGCCCGGACCGCGTCGTCGTCGCGCGCGTCGGCCTCGACGAAGCTCACGCGGCTGGGGTCGGGGACGTCCAGCCCTGCGACGAACTCCGGCCACTTCGCGACGTCGAGGTCGGCGACCACTACCGTGGCCCCCTGGCGGCAGAACGTTTCGGTGATAGCACCGCCGATGACCCCGGCGCCGCCCGTGATGATCGCGACCCTTCCCTCCAGCCGGCCCTGTGTCACTCTTTCTCCTTTTTAGTGTTGACCGCGAGACCCTCGACCGCGCGGCTGCGCTCAGTGCACACTGGTCGTCTCCTCGGTGGTCAAGATGTGGACGGCCGCGGCGCCAGTGCCGATGCCCGGAGTCGAGCCGCCCTGGACGTGAGCCAGCGCGGCGCGCGCGCGGGGGACCTGGCGCGCGCCGGCGCGACCTTCGAGCTGGCGGGTGAGCTCGACGACTTGGGCCACGCCGGTAGCACCCAGTGGATGGCCCATCGATAGTCGCCCGCCGCTGGTATTGACCGGCAACCGGCCCCCGAGGGCTGTCACGCCCTCGTCGACTAGTCGGCCTCCTTCGCCCCGCTCGCAGAACCCCAGGTTTTCGTACGCGAGGATCTCGCCGATGGTGAAGGCGTCGTGGACCTCGGCCACGTCGATGTCGCTCGGACCAAGGCCGGCCATCTCGTAGGCCGCCGCCGCCGCCCTTTCTGCGAGGTCATCGTCCGAGGCGGTGGCATCGGTGGACGAGTTGCGGTAGATGCCCGATTTGAGAACCGACGCGGCGATTCGCACGCCTCGCCGACCGAGTTGATCGGCCACCTCGGCGCTGGCTATCACGAGGGCGGCCGCGCCGTCCGTCGTCGGGCAGCACTGCAACAGTGTTAACGGTTCGGCGATCGGTCGAGAGGCAAGGACCTCCTCGAGCGTTACCTCCTGTTGGTAGTGCGCGTTGGGATTCAGCGCTCCGGCGGAGTGATTCTTGACCGACACCTGGGCCAGTTGTTCGATGGTTAAACCGTAGCGCTGCATGTGTTTGCGCGCCCGCAACGCGTATTTGGCGGGAAGCGTCTTTCCGAGGAAGGATTCGTACTCGCCCGGGTTGGGCGGGATGAGCCCTCTTTCCATCTTTTCCATTCCCACCACTAGGGCAAGGTCGTGGAGCCCGGAGGCGATCGCCATCCATCCGACGTGCAGTGACGTGCCGCCGCCGGCGCACGCATTCTCCACGTTGAGGATTGGCATGCCGGTCAAGCTGAGCTCTCGCAGGACGCGCTGACCGGCAACTCGGCCGCCATTGGAATGGCCGAAGATCGCCATGTCGAAGCGCCTTGCGCCGAGGCCAGCGTCGCCCACCGCCTCGGTGACAGCCTCTTTAGCGAAGTCCTCGAGCAAGAGGTCGGGGTACCGACCGAAGGGCACTATTCCCGTGCCGATGATGAAGACGTCACGCATGACCCGTCTCCTGACTGGATGCTCGAGCGGACAAGGAGTCGTCGGATTCCCACGGTTCGATCGGGGTGAACTGGTAGGTCACGAACTCTTCGCCGTTCTCTCCGGTACGCGTCACCCCGACGGTGAGTGCGAGGGGACGCCCCTCGATCAGTTGGTTGCGCGTGACGTCGACAATTGGGGCCAGGACCTGCGTGCGCCCTTCGAACTCGCCGTATCCAATGACAAGTGGACTGGGAAAGCCCGAGGGCAGTTGATGGACGATCGTGAAGCTGCGCAGCTTGGCTGGTCCGCGCAGGAGAGCCTCGTGCGTGTCAGGGCTGCCGCACCGGACGCAGATCGTGTGCGCGGGGAAGACCGTCTCGCCACACTGGGGGCAATTGGTGCCACTGAGGATCACGTCGCCGTCGGTAGTTACGGTCCACTTTCCGATTCGCGGAGCGACTTCTGTCATCGGTCCTTCCCTTTCGGTTGGAATCGTGTCAAGGTTGGCGCGCCGGTGATGGCCAGTTCGCCCCTGAGGGATTGGACGAGGGGGCCTCTCAAGTCTCTTCGCACCGCCGCACGAAGGTTTCGACGGGGCTTATGTTGCACGGTCGGGCGCGTACCTAGCATTCACCAAAATCTTTCACTAAATTGTGGTTCTCGCAACAAAAATTGTCTTATACTCCGACCACAGGCTACTCGGTCCGTCGGTACCCGGGTTGCCACGTATGAGTTTCGCTTAGGAGAGGGTGTTATGGCTTCAGAAATCAGCCGTCCGATCTTCGTGGCAGGCGAGTGGGTCCGCGGCGAGCAGCAGCTCACGGTGACCAATCCGGCGAATGGCGAGGTTGTCGCCGTGACCTCGGTGGCAGGCCCGGACGAGTACGAACGTGCAGTCGCGGCAGCTCTTGCGGTCCGGCCTCAGTTGTCGGCGCTCGCGAGCAACGAGCGTTCGGCAATCTTGCGGCGGGTCGAGGCGGGCCTCTTGGCGCGCGTTGACGAGATTGCCACGATCCTGGCGCGTGAGGCCGGCAAGCCGATCAAGGATGCCGCCTCCGAGGTCGAGCGGAGCGCGTTCGCTTTCCGGGTCGCGGCCGAGGAGGCCGAGCGCATCTACGGCGAGGTCATCCCGCTAGATCTCAACACCGCGTCGCGGGGCCGCACAGGGATCACTAAGCGGTTCCCCATTGGTCTGGTCGCGGGGATCAGTCCGTTTAACTTGCCCGTTGGACTCGCCGTCCACAAAGTGGCGCCAGCGATGGCCGCTGGCTGTCCGATCTTGCTCAAGCCGCCCAGTGCCGCGCCGCTGACGATGCTCACCGTGGCGGAGGTCATCGAGGCCGCCGGTGCCCCTCGGGGTTCGGTGAGCGTCATGCCAATGACGCGCGAGATGGGCAACCGCCTCGTGGCTGACGATCGATTCAAGCTGCTGTCGTTCACGGGCAGCCCCGAGGTCGGTTGGGACATGAAGGCGAGAGCGGGCAAGAAGCGTGTTGTGCTCGAATTGGGCGGAAATGCGGGCGTCATCGTCGACCGTTCCGCCGATCTCGACTGGGCTGTGAAGCGATCGGTCTACGGGGCGTTCAAGTACGCGGGCCAGATCTGCATCAGCGTGCAGCGCATCTTCGTCCACGAAGACCTCTACTCGGAGTTTCTCGACCGCTTCGTGGCCAAGTCATCGACTCTCATCATGGGCGACCCCCTCGACCCAGCCAGCGACCTCGGCCCCATGATCGACGGTTCCAGCGTTGCGAGGATCGGCTCGTGGGTCGATGAGGCAATCACGGGTGGCGCCAAGATGCTCTTGGGAGGACCGGCCTCAGGCAACTTCTTTCCTCCCACGATCCTGGTCGACGCCCCGACGGACTCTCGCGTCGTGCGCGAAGAGGCGTTTGCTCCGGTCGTCACGGTGTCACCTTTCTCGAGCTTCGACGCCGCCGTAGACGCCGTCAACGACTCGGCCTTCGGGCTCCAGGCGGGCGTCTTCACGAACGACCTGGGTAATGCGTGGTCGGCATTCCATCGACTCGAGGTCGGCGGCGTCGTGATCAACGACGTCCCGACGTATCGGATCGACCACATGCCCTATGGCGGCGTGAAGGACTCCGGTCTAGGCCGCGAGGGGCTGCGCTGGTCCATCGAGGACATGACCGAATTGCGGATACTCGTGATGTCGGACCGGCGCTCCGATGACGCGACCGCGGGCTGAGAGCAGACGTACGCATGAACAAGCACACAAGGCAGGGAGACGAGGATGACACAGTATCGGGTCGTTGACGCGATCGCCGACTGGTTCGAGCAGTTGGGCGTTCAGCACTACTTCGGGTTCGCCGGCGGGGCGATCTGGCCGTTCATGGACGCCCTGATCGACCATCCAGAAATGGAGGGCATACAGGCCAAGCACGAGTCGCACGCCGTGCACATGGCCGACGTTTACTTCCGCAACACGGGCCGTCTCGCGCCCGTACTCGTGTCCAAGGGACCGGGACTGCTCAACGCGGTCGGCGCCGTCGCCAGCGCGATGCATGACACGTCGGCGGTACTAGTCATCGCAGGAGCCGGCTCGACTCATGTCATGGGCAAGGGAGGAATGCAGGAGCTCTACTACAAGGGTTTCGAGGACGCGGTGAGCGTGTTCCGGCCGGTGACCAAGGGGTCGTGGATGGTAATGCGGCCAGACACCGTGATCGACGTCCTTAACTACGCCTATAAGACGGCCGTCGACGGCCGTCCGGGTCCGGTCTTCGTCCAGGTCCCCTTCGACGTGCAGCTGGGCGCCGTCGAACTGGCCAATGACGCGCTGGAGCTGCCTTCGACTCGGACCGTGAGCTCTCGACTGCGCGGCGACGACGCCTCGATCGCCGCCGTGGCCGAACTCGTGCGTGATGCCGAACGGCCGGTGATCCTTGCCGGCGGCGGCACCAAGCACTCCGCCGGTGCGGCCGAGGCGTTAGTGGCCGTCGCGGAACAGCTCCAGGTCCCGGTCGCTACGACCCTCACGGCCAAGGGCATCCTCTCGGAGGAGCACCCGCTCTCGATGGGCGTCGTCGGTCGATCCGGAACCGACATGGCCGCCGCCGCCACTCGTGACGCGGACGTCGTGATCGCCGTTGGCGCTCGCTTCTCTGACAACCACACGAGCAACTGGCGCAAGGGACTGATCTACGACGTTTCGCACACGAAGATCGTCCACGTCGACGTCGACAGCCAGGAGATCGGTCGTAACTTCCCGGTGGCCGCCGGGATCATCTCGGACGCCGCCACATTCTTCAACGACCTGGCGGCGTCGACGACGGGTGCGGGTGGCCGATGGTCGCCGTGGCTGGAGAGCATCGAGACCAACCGCAGGACGTGGCTCGCCAAGATTGAGCCGGTCCTGCACTCTAAGAGCGACCCCATCCACCCCGGGCGCCTCTGCTACGAGATCGGCGAGGCCCTGGGACCCGACGGTCGCGTGGTGATCGACGTCGGTGACGTCATACAGTACGCCGAGCCCTACATGACAATCCGCCGCGGCGACGCCTGGCAGATCAATGCCGGCATGGCCGAGATGTCATGGGCCACCTCAGGGATCCTCGGGGCGGTCGCCGCAGACCCCCGCCGTGCGGCGATTGCCCTGACGGGTGACGGCGCCTTCAACATGGCGAGCCAGATCCTCGCGACGGCCGTCGAGTACCAGCTCCCGGCCATTTGGGTGATCCTCAACAACCACGAGCTGGGGATCGAGCGCAAGGGGTCCGACACCGCGTACCACCGCACGCACGCGTGGACCCGCTTCGTGCGCAAGGACACCGGCGAGCCCTACAACCCGGATTACGTCAAGTTGGCCGAAGCGAACGGAGCCCTCGGAGAGCATATCGAGCACGCTGACGACTTCGCTCCGGCGCTGGGCCGTGCGCTGGCGTCGGGACAGCCCTACGTCATCGACGTGCCCATCGACCTGACGATCCCGACGTTCTTCACCGAGGGCGTCGACCGCGCATACCCCGCGGTGTGGGCGAGCAGCTACCCGCAGCACAGCTCACTGCGCGTCGCGCAGTCTTGAGAGATCGAAACGGAGGGGTGGAGATGGCCAATGACGGGGATGTTCTAGCGGACGTACGGCGCACGTACGAGGACTTGACTTTGGCGCAGAAGCGCATCGCCGAACTCATTGTCGAGGACCCGGAGTTCGTCGCTTTCGCGACGGTCGACAAGTTAGCCGGCAAGCTGGGCGTGAGCCCGTCGACCATCGTGCGCTTCGCCTACCGGCTCGGACTCAACGGCTACCCGGAGCTCCAGACGCGGATCCGTGACATCGTCCGTGCCCAGATGCGCCCGGGACCGGGACATGACGAAGAGCAGGGTTCCGAGACCCACCACCTGGGCGACGGCATCATCGCCAAGTCTCTTAGCCACGACCTGGAAAACCTGCGCCGAACGGTGAGTCGGCTGTCGCTCGACGAACTCGAGCGGGCTGTCACCCTCCTCGTCGACGCCCACTGGATTTACGTGGCTGGTGGCTTCGCCTCAGACAGCCTGGCCCAGTACGTCTCGTTCGCGCTGGGTCGGATCCGCGGCCGCGCCAGCGTGCTCAACGGCGGTATGCACACGTCGGCGGGATTACTAGACATTTCCGCCGGCGACGTGGTCCTGGCGTTCAGCTTCCCCCCGTACGCGTCGCGTACCTTGCAGATCGTGTCGGCGGCGAAGTCCAACGGGGCATCGATCATCACCATCACGGACACGCTGGTCGCCCCAATTGCCCAGCAGAGCGACGTAGTGCTGGCGACCAACGTCTCGGGGATTGGGCCTCAGAACTCCCTCGGCGCGCCAATGGCGGTGGCCAACGCCTTGCTCAACGCGATGTTCGTCCAGGTGCCCGAGGCCACCGCCCGGTACGACCGTCTCTTCGCGATGATGAACAGCTGGGACGCGTTCTTGCTCCGTGGTGAAGATGAGTGACAGATCGTCGCACCCGCTCGACGGTGTAGTGGTCGTCGACGCGACCGACGCGTCGGGCGCGTACTGTGGGCGCCTTCTGGCCGATCTCGGCGCCGACGTCGTGCGCATCGAGCCGCCTTCTGGTGACCCGATGCGCCACCACGAGCCAACCGTCCGGCTCGCGTCGGGCGAGATCGTGAGCTGTTTCGAGCGATTCGTGAACCTCAACAAGCGGTCGGTAACTCTGGACGTAACCAACGACGCCGGCCGGGACCTCGCGAGGCGCTTGGTTGGCCACTGCGACGTGCTGCTGGACACGCCGGGCCCGGGCGATGTCACTTCGCTCGGCTTGACGAGTGAGGAACTGGCATCGCTCAACCCCGACCTGGTGAGGGTCTCGATCTCGTCTTTCGGATTCGAGGGTCCCTACGCCCAGTACGCCAGCGACGACCTCATCACCATCGCCTCGGGCGGCCTGCTCTCGCTCGGAGGATACGAGGACACGCCGCCGATCAGTGTCTACGGCAATCAGACGTACTTCGCCGAGTCCATCTTCGGCGCGGTGGGCGCGGTCCTGGGATTGCTGGCGCGCGAGCAGGACGCCACCGCCAGGCGTATCGACGTCTGCGGACAAGAAGCGATGGCCAACGCTCTCGAGGATGCCGTGCCCGACTACGACCTCACGGGCTCGATACGTCGCCGCTTCGGTGGTCAGGCGAGAGAGGCCGGTTCGGGGACCTTCGCGTGCGCCGATGGGTTCGTGACGATGGTCGCCGGACGCCTCGGGACCGCGGCCGCTTGGATGTCGCTCGTCGCGTGGCTGAACGAGGTCGGAACCGAGGGGGCCGGCGAGCTCCTCGACCAATGCTGGAACGACCACTCATTCCGTCAGCGTCGTGAGTCGATCACGTACTTCGCCGATGTCTTCGAGCGTTTCGCGCGCACGCGGCTCAAGCACGACCTTTACCACGAGGCCCAGGCTCGCCGGATCGCCCTGGCCCCGGTCAACACGTTCGCCGACGTGCTGGCGGATCCCCAGCTCGAGGACCGTGGTTTCTTCGAGACCGTAGCCGACCCCATCGCGGGCGTCGACCTGACCTACCCCGGACGGCCCTACCGGATCGACGGGCTCGGACCGATGGTCGTGCGGCCCGCCCCGACGCCGGGCGAGCACACTCGCGATGTCTTCGAAGTGATGCTCGGCGTCACGTCCGAAGAGTTGCGCTACCTCGAGAAGGAGGACGCTCCCTGATGTCGTCGGTACTGTCGGGAGTTCGGGTGATCGATTTCTGCTGGGTCGGTGCCGGCGCGTTGGTGACCCAGGCCCTCGCGGTCGAGGGCGCCGAGGTAATCAAGATCGAGTCGTCGGTGCATCCTGACAACCTGCGTCTCTCGGGCCCCTTCCGCGAAGGTGCACGCAATCTCGACGGGTCGGGGTACTTCGCAAGCCGCAACTCGGGCAAGAAGTCCTTCGCTCTCAACATGTCCCATCCTCGGTCGCGCGAGATCGCCATTGGTCTCGTCGCGTCTGGGTCGGTCGTCACGAGCAACTTCCGACCCGGGATCATGGAGAGGTGGGGCCTTGACTATGAGAGCGTGAAGGCGCTCAACCCATCGGTTATCTACTTGTCGATGCCAATGCAGGGGGCCACCGGTCCCCACCGTGACTACGTGGGCTTCGGCTCGACGATCGCCGCGGCCGCCGGGATCGTCGATGCCTCGGGTCTACCCAATCGACCACCTATCGGGACCGGTACGCACTACCCCGATCATGTCCCTAACCCCGGCCACGCGTTGGTGGCTCTGCTCGCGGCTATCTGGCGACGCGAGCGCACCGGTCGGGGCGCCGAAATCGAGCTCTCGCAACTCGAGTCGACAATAAACGTCGTCGGCCCCGCGTTGATCGCGACGTCGCTGGGCGCCACCCTAGGACGCCCAGCCAACCGGGTGACCTGCGCGGCGCCGCACGGAGTGTTCCAATGCGAGGGCGACGACCGGTGGTGCGCCATTTCGGTCCGCGACCAGTCGCAGTGGGAGTCACTGGCGTCCGTGATTGGCGCTTCTGAGATGGCCCACGACCCGCGTTTTGCGACCTTGAGGTTGCGCAAGGAGAACGAGGATGCGCTGGAGGCCGAGTTGACCAAGGTGACGCTTCAATGTGACGCTTGGGACCTGGCCAAGACCCTCCAGGACTGTGGAGTGGCCGCCGCGGTTGTCGAGACGTCGGGGGACCTCTTCACTGACCCCAACCTCGTCGCGCGGGACTTCTGGCGGACGCTGGATCACGCGGTACTAGGCGAATACACGGTGGGGTCGATGCCCTTCGGCTGGCGCGGTGCCGACCGGGGTCCCACGACGCCGGCGCCGTTGCTCGGCGAGCACACCGAAGAGATCGCCCGAACCATCTTGAAAATGTTGCCTGATGAGATTGAGACCGCGAAGACCGAAGGGCTGTTCGTCTGATGGCCGGGTCCGAGACACTTCTCGAGGAGCGTCGCGGGGCGGTGGCCCTGCTCACCCTCAATCGACCCGAGAGCCGCAACTCGGTCGATCAATCTCTCGCCGATGCCCTGGAGGACACATTCGCCCGGCTGCGCGAAGACGACACCGTGCGCGTCGTCGTCCTGACCGGAAGCGCGCCGGCGTTCTGCGCCGGCGCGGACTTGAAGCAGGGCGGACCCGTAGAGACCGGCAAGGTCCTCGTGGGAACGCAGCGCCCGCTCACCCACGCGCTGGACGGATTCCCAAAGCCGGTCGTCGCCGCAGTCAACGGCGCCGCCTTCGGCGGTGGCTGCGAGATGGTACTGGCTACTGATGTGCGGATTGCCGCCGACACGGCGTCGTTCTGCTTGCCCGAGGTGAGGATTGGGAGCCTTCCCGGCTCGGGTGGGATCCATCGACTGGTCCACGCCGTGGGTGTGACGAACGCCGCCAGGATGCTCTACTCGGGTGAGCCTGTCTCGGCGTCAGAGGCCCTGAGAATTGGCCTTGTTTCTGATTTATTCGCGCTCGCGGACCTCGTGGAGGCGGCGGCTGACCTGGCGGGGCGGATCGCAGCGAACGCTCCTCTGTCGCTCCTCGCGCTCAAGCAGGCCCTCGCGCACGAGCAGTCGTCGGCAGCCGCGACGCTCGAGCGAGACTTATGGGCGCTGTTGGCCACGACCGACGACCGCGCCGAAGGGCGCGCGGCGTTTCGCGAACACCGTCCGCCGGACTATAAGGGGCGGTGACGCCAATGCGCGAGCTTCCGCTCTGGCACATGATCACGCCGCTGCGGCTCCGTGGCCCGAGTTTTCCTCGGGAACCGTTCGCGCCGCGTCGGGTCAACGATTTCCGTTCCCACGGCGACGCTTCGTCCACGCCGGGAGGCTTACGGCGACGTATCACATGGGTGGGAGGCAAGAATTGCAGAAATCTTTCTCCGACAATGGCGAAGTGCAACAAAAGATGTTACATTCAGTTCCAACTAGGTATTCCTGAGGGGAGAAAGCGGTGAAACAAACATTTTGCATAGGCAGGACAGGCGCTGCGGCGCTCGTTATCTCGGCGTTGATGGTCGGACTGTCGCTCAGCGTGGTGGGGGGCGGCGCGTCCGGTGCGGCGAGCAAGTCGCCTATCACGATCGGCGTCTCCATTTCCGAAACGGGCGACTTCTCGCCCGACGGGGCGGCGGACATGAACGCCTACAGCCTCTGGGCGCAACTCGTCAATGACTCTGGGGGCATCCTTGGTCATAAGGTGCAAATGAAGTTCGTGAACGACGCGAGCAGCACGTCCCAGGTCGTGACGAACTACACGACGTTGCTCAGCAAGGACCACGTGAACTTCGTCTTCGGTCCCTTCAGCAGTCTGCTGACCATCCCGGCGTCGGAGATCGCGGCGCGTTACGGTTACGCCTTCGTTGAGCCGTCGGGTGGCTCCCAGGCCGTGTTTAACCGTGGCCTAAAAAACGTGTTCGAAGCCGAGCCCCAGGCCGGTTATCAGGACATGCTGTCCTTCGGCGATTGGGTGCTCGGCCTGCCCAAGTCCGAGCGGCCTAAGACGGCCGCCTACGCGACTGAGGACGACCCGTTCATCGGGCCTGAGGTCGCGGCCTTGCAGGCGAAGTTTGAGGCGGCCGGGATCAAGACCGTCTACAACAAGACGTACCCGATCGAGTTGCCCAGCTACGCGCCTATCGCTTTGGGCGTCGCTCAGTCCAAGGCGCAGGTCGTCGTGCTCGGGACCAACCTCCCCGACGCAACCGCGTTCACTCAGACGTTCATACAGCAGAAGTACAACCCGCTGGCGATTGACTACGCGAGCGGCCCCGACCAGGGCACGCCGTGGGTGAAGGCCGTCGGAGCGAAGAACGTGGCGGGCACCACCGTTCCCCTGGGCTGGCTGCCGACGCTTAGCACGTACCAAAATAAGGCGTTCGTGGCGGCCTACGTCAAGAAGTACGGCGGCAACGCCGCGGCGATGAGCACCGACGCGGGTGAGGCCTACTCCGTGGGCCAGGTGATGGCGCAGGCCATCACGGCGGCGGGCAGCCTCAGCAATACCAAGGTGATCGCCGAGCTGCACAAGCTCACCTTCAAGACAGTCCAGGGTTCCTTCGCCTTCAACAAGCAGGGGATCCCGAACGGGCACGTCGTCCTCGGACAGTGGGTGAACGGCTCGCTGCAGATCATCTACCCGCCGGCGGTCGCGACCGTCAAGGCCCTGTTCCCGAAGCCGGCCTGGGGAACCAAGTAGTCGTGAACGGAGGTTTGCTGCTCGGAGCGTCGGTCCTGGGTCTCCTCCTAGGAGGGATCTACGGACTGATGGCTTCGGGGCTCGCCCTGACGTTCGGGGTCATGCGGGTGATCAACGTCGGTCACAGCGCGCTGGTCATTGCAGGTGCGTACATGAGCTACGAGCTCTTTGCGCACCTGCATATCGACCCGTTCGTCAGTCTCGTCATCACGATGCCGGTCATGTTTCTCATCGGGATGGGCCTCGAGATGGCGTTCCTCCAACACCTTCGCGAGGACCGCGAGCAGTTCTCAGTGTTGGTCACGTGGGCCATCGCCCTGGGGGTCGAGGGAGTTCTCGGGTATTTCTGCGGTACCGACCTGGTCCAGATCTCCACCAACTATGCCAACTCGAGTTTCTCGATTGGCGGCGTGCAGATCGTCTACATCTACCTCTATGGATTCTTGCTCGGTGCTCTGCTCATGGGTCTGCTGGCCCTCTTGCTGCGGCGCACCACCTTCGGTTGGTCGCTGCGCGCCACGGTGCTCAATCGGCAGGCGGCCCAGCTCATCGGGATCGACGTGGCCAAGGTGTCGGCGATCGCCTTCGGCATTGCCGCGGCGATGGCCGCGGCCGGGGGTGCGCTCTACGGGATGCTCAACACCTTCAATCCGGGCAGTTGGTACGACCTGATCGGGGACCTGTTGATCATCATCGTCCTAGGCGGCTTCTCCAGTGTCCGTGGCGCCTTCATCGCTTCACTCGTGGTCATCATGTTCCAGGAGATCCTGTCCGTCATCATCTCGCCGACTTGGGCTGACTGGAGCTTCTTCATGCTATTGGCCATTGTCTTGATCGTCCGGCCCTCCGGCTTCTTCGGTGTGAAGACGCGAGAGGCGTGAGTGGCTCGATGACTAGACGACTCAGGATTGCCGGTTGGTTGCTGGTTCTCGTGGCGAGCCTGCTCTTCCCATTGGTCTTCACGAACCCGGCGACGCTCAGCATCGCGCTGGTGACGCTGATGTACGTGGGACTGGCCAGCTCGTGGAACATCCTGGGCGGGTTCGCCGGCTACATCAGCCTGGGTATCTCCGCATTCTTCGGATTCGGTGGCTACGCCTTCGCCATCACCTTGCATGCCTTCAACGTGCAGGCCGGTTATACGCCTTTCGCCTGGCTGCCGCTCATCGGGGTCCTGACCGCGGTGGTCGCCATCCCCTTGGGTTGGGCGGCTCTGCGCACGCGCCAGGCCGTCTTCGTCACCGTGACAATCGCCTTGATGTTAGTCATTCAACTGTCAGCCGAGAATCTCGTCAGCATCACCGGCGGCGCTACGGGCTACGGATTTCCCATCCCCAACTGGTCGGCGGCGTTCTACTACAAGCCCTTCTACTACGCGATGCTTACGGTCGTCGTCGTATCGATCGCGGTTGCGTACGTGGTGCGCCGATCGGGGTTGGGTCTGGGCCTCTTGGCGATCCGCGACGACGAGGACAAGGCCGAAGCGATTGGCGTGCCGACGAAGTCGTACAAGCTGGCCGCCTTCGTCATCTCGGCCGGTCTGGCCGGAATGATCGGTGCGATCTTCGCGTATTCAGTCCTCTACATCTATCCACAGAACGCAGTCGACCCCCTCATCTCCATGGGCGCGGCGCTGATGGCGTTCCTGGGCGGCGCCGGGACCTTGGCCGGTCCGGTGCTCGGGGCGCTCATCCTCGCCCCCGCGCAAACCGAACTCAGCTACTACGTAAACGGCCAGCTTTATCTAATTCTGTACGGTGCTCTCTTCCTGGCCATCGTGCGGTTGCTGCCGCGCGGCATCATCCCGTCCATCGGTGACCAACTACGTTCGCGCTCGTCGCGCCACGTTGACCTGCTGGAGCATGACGGCCACCACGTCGAGGGTCGCGTTGACGCGGACGACGTCAAAGTCATGGAGGGGGTCCGCGAATGATGATGTCCGTCAATCCGATGCTCCTGGAGCTCGACGGCGTGTCCAAGCACTACGGCGGTGTCGCGGCCGTCGACCTGTGTTCCTTCTCGGTCGCCGAGCGGAGCATCACCGGCTTGATCGGTCCCAACGGATCGGGCAAGACGACGGTCTTCAACCTGATCTCGGGATTCTCCAAGCCCGACGCGGGACAGATTCGCTTCGACGGCAAGGTTCTCAACGGCATGGCACCCGGTTCGATCTATCGAAAGGGCGTGTCACGCACCTTCCAGATGGCCCGGATCTTCCCGCGCCTGACCGCTTTAGAGAACTTGATGGTGCCGGTGCGCCGCAAGGGCCTCCAGGGGCTCATCTGGGGGTACAAGGGCGTCGGTGAGGTCGAGGCCGCGCGCGAGATGCTCCACAAACTCAGTGCGAGTCACGTCGCCGATGAACTCGTGGGTCGTCTCTCCTACGGCCAGCGCCGGCTCGTCGAACTGGGGACCCTGATGATGTCGCACCCGCGGATGGTCCTGCTGGACGAACCGGCGGCCGGCGTGCACCACAGCGTTCTGGAGACGCTCTCGCGTTATATTCTCGACGCCCAGGGCGACGGTGTCACCTTCGTGATCGTCGAGCACAACCTCAACTTCGTCATGGACATCTGCCACCATGTTGTCGTCCTGGACCGGGGCCGCACGATCGCCGAGGGCGCCCCTGACGATATCGTCGATGACCAAGTTGTCGTCGACGCGTACCTGGGGGACTGACCGTGACCGCCATCCTCGAGATCGACAACGCTTTTGCCGGTTACGGCGGAGGGAACATCTTGCGCGGACTCACCCTCAACGTCGAGGCGGGCAAGTTGACCTGTCTCGTCGGTCCCAATGGTGCGGGTAAGTCGACCGTGCTCAAGGTGGTCAGCGGCTTGCTTCACCCACGTAAGGGCGAAGTCCGTTTCCAGGGTCAGTCGATCGGCAAGATGAGTCCCCGCGCGATCCTGATGCAGGGGATCGTCCAGGTCCCCCAGGACCGGAGCCTTTTCTCGACAATGACGGTTCGGGAAAACGTCCTGCTGGGCGGCTTCACGCTGTCGCACCACGCCGAGAAGGAACAGCGCCTCGAAGAGGTCATGACGCGCTTCCCGATCGTGCGCGAGCGGGCCAAGGACACGGCGGGCTCGCTCTCGGGTGGCCAGCAGAAACTCGTCGAGTTCGCCCGGGCCATGATGCTCGACCCGAAGCTCTTGCTCGTCGACGAGCCGTCGATGGGACTGGAACCGCGCGTGCGCCGCCTGGTTTTTGACACGCTCCAAGAGCTTCGCGCCGAGGGCCGTACGATCCTGCTCGTCGAGCAGAACGCCCGGTCCGGACTCGAGATTGCCGACGTCGGCGTCGTGCTTGAGCGCGGCCAGGTGCGCCTGAAAGGCTCGGGGGCCGACATCCTCGCGGACCCAAGTGTGGGAGCGATCTACATGGGGACGTCAGGTCGTCTTAAGACGCGAGTCCAAGACGCGCCGGCACCGACGGGCAACGACGTCATCGAGTCTGCGCCAGACGGGGCCTCATGACGCGAACAGGCGGGACCACCCGCCGAGGAAGGAAGGCCGATACCACATGAGTGCGAACGTTCTAACGCGAGGTGACCCGGACCGGATGCTGATCTCGGTGGCGTCCCTGGGCGAAGAACCCGCGCCACGCTACGCCGACCTGGCACGACTGTGCGAGTTGATCGGCCTCGACGGACTGTTCCACTGTGACGAGAAGTGGACGCGTGACGTCTACGTGCGCCAAGGGGTAGCCGCGGCGCTCACCCACCGGATCGGATTGGGCATTTCGGTCACCGATCCCTTCACCCGCCACCCCGGTCTGACGGCTCAGGCCTGCGCCACACTCAACGAGGCCTGCGGCGGACGCCTCACTGTCGTGATGGGCAAGGGTAGCCACTTCGAGTCACTGCCCGACGTCGTCACCGCCCGTCCGATCACGGCGATGCGAGAGGCCATCCACGTAATGCGCGAGATGTGGAAGGGCGAGCGGGTCTATTTCAACGGTGAGGTCGTCAAGATCGACGGCGCCAAACTGGATTTCCCCCTCAGCACGCCGCCCAAGGTTTGGGTGGCCGGGCGCGGACCTCAGGTTCTGGGCATGGCGGGAGCCGTTGCCGACGGCGTACTGATGGGCAGCTTCGCCACTTCAGTGGGGGTCAACTACGCGCGCGCCGAGATCGAGCGGGGCTTGGAGAAGTCCGGCCGGACGTGGGACGACATCACCCTGGCGTCGTGGGTCTACGTGAGCATCCTCGACCACGCCCACGACCCCATCCCCGACGACGCGCTTCGCGGCGTGAGCCACGGGCTGTGGAGCAGTCGCGACTTCTTCCGCCAGCACCTCGACGAGTTCGCCGACGACATCAGCGACGAGTTCCGCACGTTCATGGATGAGGCGCCCCATGAGTGGAGCCCGGAGATCATGAGCACGCTGCGCAGCCTCATCCCCCGCGGCCTCTTCGACAGCCTGGCCATCGTGGGGACCGAGGAAACGGTGGCGGCCCGCGTGGCCGACCTGCGTGACGTCGGCGTGCAGCACTGTGTCATCTGGCCCTTCCCGCGGCCCTCTGAGGCGGTGGAGGATCTGACGATTCGAATCGGAAAGGTCCTGCTGCCCAGCATCGCTGAGACGAGGGCACTGGACGACTACCAGAGGGTTGACTGACCTCGGTCCCGCGCCCTGAGGACGTGCGAGATTTGGGTGATGATGTTGCTGCGACGACGCGAACGGAGACGATGAGACGTGAATGATCTGACGGGACCGACCCCCGCGGGCGCCACGGCGTACGTTCACCCGGCACCGACCGGTGACGTGCACGCGGTGAGCGTCTCGATCGACGGCGTGCGCCACGAACTCTCGGTGGAGTCGCGCGAGAGCCTCTGGGAGACCCTTGTCTACCGGCTCGGACACGGCGGGGCCAATCTGGGGTGTGACCGAGCCCAGTGCGGGATCTGCAATGTCGTCATCGACGGGCGCAGTGTGAACAGCTGTGCGGTGCTGACAGCGCGTCTGTCCGGCAAGTCGATTACCACGGTGACGGGCCTCTCTTCGGGCCCCAAGGTCTCGGACCTGCACCCTCTGCAGCGCGCCTTCTGGGAGGAGGGCGCCTTCCAGTGTGGCATCTGCACCAAGGGCTTCCTCATGACCTCGCACGCGCTCTTGGAGAGGAACCCCGATCCCACTGACGACGAGATCCTCGCTGCCTTGAGCGGGGTCCTATGTCGCTGTGGCGAGCAGGCGCGCATCGTGCTCGCCGTGAAACGGGCGGCGCTCGAGATGCGCACCGGTGCGGTGGTCGCGCCCGAGGGTTCGCTGCCCCACACCAGCGAGACCTCTCTCATGCCGCACACGTCAGAGGTCATCGGCGCGCGTATCCCGCGGATCCACGGGATGGGGAGTGTGACTGACGAGGGTCAGTACCTCAGCTTGATGACGCTGCCCGGCATGGTCTTCGTTCGCATGCTGCGCTCGCCGTATCCGCGGGCGCGGATCGTGAGCGTTGATACGAGGGCGGCTGAACAGGTGCCCGGCGTGGTCGCCGTCGTGCACCACTTCAACATGCCCGAGCCCTACGCCAGCACCGTGATCGAGGGTCCGCCGTATCGGTACCTGCTTGGTCGAGACCTGGTGCAGGTCGGGATGCCGGTGGCGGTCGTCGCGGCTGAATCGGAGCACATCGCCGACGACGCCCTCGCGCTCATCGAGGTGGAGTACGAGGTCCTCGAGCCCACCCTCGACTACCTCAACACAGCCACGGCCCCTCCCCAGTGGGACAACCACTTGCCCGGCACGATCCGCAACGTCATCCCACCGGTGGTGGTCGGCGAGCCGGACCAGGCCCTGGAGCACGCCGACGTGCTTATCGAGAACGTCACCACCACGCCGTACGAGCAACACGTGCCTCTGGAACTGCGCACCGGCCTCTACTTCTGGGAGGGCGACAACCTCGTCACGTACCAGACGACCCACCGGACGTTCGACGCGCGTAGAGAGCTCGCGCGGTGGCTCAACCTCGAACTGGATCAGGTTCGCCTGATCCAAACCGGGTTCATGGGGTCCTCCTACGGATCGGCCGACCACCTCATCGAGGAGGTCGTGTTGCCCGCGGTGCTATCTAAGATCACCGGACGACCCGTTCGCTCCACGCTTACGCGCGAGGAGAGTTTCCTCACGTCCGCACACCGCGGGCGCACCTGGACCAAAGTGAAAATGGGCGTGAACCGAGACGGTGTCATCCAGGGCGTCGCAGTGGACGTTGTTTACGACGGCGGGACGAACGCGGGCACCCCGGCGAGCGCCGCGGCGTCACCGGGCTTGAGCGGGGTGGGCGTGCGAGGTGGTTGGTACGTCTTCCAGATTCTCTACTCGTACCTCAGCCAGAAGTACGAGGGCATAGAGGTCTGGACGAACAGCTTGCGCGCCGGTCCGATGCGCGGCGTGGGTCGCATGTTCGGGCTCTTCGCCCTGGAGACGTCGATGGAGAAGGCGGCCTACGGCATCGGCATGGACCCATTGGCATTCCGCCTGAGGAACCTCAACGAGACCGGCGCGGTGTTCGATGAAATCTCCGGTACCCAGCCCGGGCTGCCGTTCGGCCGGGTAGGTGGCCAACGCGCGTCGCTCGAGCGCGCGGCCGAACTGATTGAGTGGGCGGACCTCTGGCGTCCGCCGCGCGGGCGCGAGGTCCGTCCGGGCGTCTTTCGCGGGCTGGGCATCGTCTCGACGCTCGACCGCGGGGGTGGCCGACAGGGCGGCGCCCCGTCGGACGCGCCGCCGCCGCCCTCCACCGCACAGGTCCTCTTGCACCCCGACGGCACGCTCGAAGTCCTCTCGGGCAGCACCGAGGTTGGATCGGGCCAGCGCACGCTCATGGCGATGATCGCCGCCCAGGTGACTGGTATCACGCTGGACCGCGTCGTAATCAACCCGGGCGTGGATACCGGGATCAATACCGACACCGGCCCGACCAACTCGTCACTGCAGACCAACGTCTCGGGCTGGGCCGTTCTCGAAGCTTCCGAACTGCTCAAGAGCGCCCTCGTCGACCACGCGGCTCGGGCGATGACAGATCTGGGGTTCGATCCTGCGCACGAGGCTCTCGACGTGCGCGACGGCTGGGTGTTCGTCACGGACCGTGACGAAGTCCGTTGCTCCGTGGATGACGTCGTCGCCAATCTCAGCGAGCCTCTGCACGCCGAGAGCGACCGTCGACGCAAACTCACCGAAGAGTCAGTGGCCGTCGGCGCTCACGCGGTCGAGGTCGAGGTCGACACCGCGACGGGCGGCATTGAGATCGTGCGCTATGTCGCCGTGCACGACGTCGGCAAGGCGCTGAACCGCATGGCGCTCGACCAACAGGTCGAAGGTGGGATCGTCATGGGTATTGGCGGAGCACTGCATGAAGAGCTGATCGTCGATGAGGTCACTGGCATCCTCGTGAACCCCAACATCCTCGACTACAAGGTGCCGTCGCTCTACGAGGTCCCGCTCTTCATCGTTGACCTCGTAGAGATCCCCCAGGATTACGGCCCGTTCGGAGCGGTGGCCATCGGACAGGCCTCGACGCCGCCGGTCGCGCCGGTGTTGGCCAACGCGCTGTACAACGCAGTCGGCGTTTGGGTCACCGACCTGCCGCTGTCGCGCAATCGGGTCCTCGACGCACTCGGTGGCCGGGCGTGAAGCGCTTCATCCTGCGCCAACCGGCGGACCTCGGCGACGCCCTGGGCATCTTGCACGAACAGGGACTCAACGCGCGACCCCTGGCCGGCGGGACCGACATCGTGGTCGGTGTGATGCGTGACCAGCTCGTGGGCAAAGGAATGCCGTACCCCGGTGAGTTGGTCGACCTGACGACCGTGCCGAGTCTGGCGGGGGTGCGCGTCGACGATGGCGGGTGCGCGATCGGCGCGACGACGACGTTGGTGGACATCGTCGAGCACGCGGACCTGGCGAGGTTCTGGCCCATGCTCGTCGAGGCCGCCGCCGCCGTGGCGACCCCCGAGATCCGCTCGATCGCCACGCTCGGGGGCAACATCCACCAGCGGCCACGGTGCTGGTTCTTCCGTAACAAAGACTTCGACTGCATCAAGAAAGGCGGCGAGGTCTGCTACGCGGTCAAGGGCGATAACCGCTACAACGCCATCGTCGGCGGACACCTGTGTTACATCGTGCATCCGTCGGACTTGGCGGTGGCGCTCTTGGCTCTGGGTGCCAATGCCCGGGTGGCGTCAAAGGACGCCGAGCGTGTCGTGGCCTTCGACGACTACTTCGTCAGCCCGCGTGAGAACCTCCAAGCCGAGACCGTGCTGCGCCCCGACGAGATCCTCACCGAGGTCCGGGTGCCGTACGCCTCTCCCGGGACGTTTCACGCCTTTGAGAAGTTCAACGATAAGGGTCTGCCGACGTGGGACTTCGCCCAGGTCTCGGTTGCGGTGGCCGCCCATGTCGTCGACGGCGTCTGGCAGTCAGGCCGCATTGTCCTGGGTGGCGTGGCACCGGTGCCCTATCGCGCGACGGTCGTGGAAGAGGCTCTCGACGGAAAGGACATCGATGGTGCCCTTGTCGAAGCGTGCGCCGCGTTCCGCACGGTGACTCGACCAATGAGTCACAACGACTACAAGGTGGACCTGGCCGTCGTTGTGCTCGAGCGCGCAATCCGCAAAGCGCTGGAGCGTCCGTCCACGCCTACGGGGGAGTCGTGAGCGTGTTGGTGCACCCGGCCCGGGCGACCGGCCAAGCACAGAGGTGGCTGTGAAGATCGCCAACGCGCATCGAGACGACAGTCTGTCGGCCTCGTGGTTCCAGTTCAACCAGCGACTTCGCCTGGCGCTGAACCGGGCCGGCTACATCGGCCAGATTGACCTCGTGCGACTCAGTGACGTGGCGCGCGACGTCGACGTGCTCGTGGTGGCTCCGGATCTGATTGACGAGGCGCGTTCCTCTGTCGGCGACGCCGTCCACGTCGTCGCCCTGGCTCCTAAGGACGCTGAGGCGTTGTCGGTATTCGTCACGCAGATCGTTGCCGACGCTGGTGCCGAGATCGTGCCTCAGGACGCGAGGACAGTGGTGCGCCACCGCGGTTTTCAACTGGTCGCGACCCGGATCGTGGTCGATCCGTTGCCCGAGGTCAAATCCTCTGCGAAGCCTGATCCATTGTCTCAACTAAAACCACCGGATGGAGAGGGCGGTTGAAGGACTGGCGTGCGGCCATGCACCTCGGGATACCTTCGCCGTGTAGATCCCATGAGATTTGTCCGAATGAGTTCAACAACGAGGGTCTGGCGATGTGGGACGGATCGGCTGTGGAGTGGACACCGTAAGTAGATACGTAGTCCGCGTGAATACTAAGTCTCACTGGCTGTCCACTCAATTGGGTAAAGCCCAGTTGGAGCGGGCGATCATCGCACGTGCGAATCAAGGGGCTGGACTACAGTCAACCGCATGCCGAGACGTGCTTCGATCGTCATTCCAGCGTATAACGAAGAAACACGGATCCGCGGCCTCCTGGAGACACTTTCCGACCCCTCGATCTCGGGTGCCTACGACGTTTACGTGGTTTGCAATGGATGCACTGACGCAACGCGTCAAGTGGCCGAGCAGTACGCGGGGGTGGTGGTGGTCGAGATTGCCAAGGGAGGAAAATACTTGGCACTAAACGAAGGCGACCGTCTCGCTGGTGACGTTTTTCCGAGGCTCTACTGCGATGCCGATATTCGATTGTCCCCAGCTTCGGTTACCGCACTCGTCGACGCGCTCACCACAGACGATGTCATGGTCGCGGCGCCCGAGGTTCACTACGCTATCGAGGAATCGAAATGGATGGTGAAAATGTTCATGCGTGGCGCCGGGAACCCTGTCATCGCTCGGTGGAATAGCGGTCTCATGGCCGGACGGGGGCTCTATGGCGCCAGTCGCGCGGCGCGACGTCGCTTCGAATTGTTCCCCGCCTTGTACGCCGACGACCTGTATTTTGACGCGCAATTCGGCCCAACGGAGAAAATCGTTTTACCAAACGTCATCGTGGCGGCTTGGGTCCCAGCCAGCCTTCGTCAACTGATCAAAGGGGAGGTCAGGGTCGCGGAGGGGAATAGGCAGTATCGAGTCGCCGAGCACGTTGAAGGTGGCACTACTGACCACGCCACGGTGCACCGCGACCGATTCGAACGCAGCGTACGGGATCGGGTCATGCCGCTCTGGAGTGGTCGGCGAGAACTGCATGGCCGTGACGTCGTACCTCTCCTGTTCTACTTTGGTATCCGCACGGCAACGAAGATGATCTTGATCGTCAAGAGATTGCAAGGACGCGAGATCCACTGGCGCTGAGCCAGGTGACAGCTCTGTTCTCGGGCCATGGACACGCGTAATAGTTCGGTGTTCCCATTCGATTCGACCGCCCGCTTTTTCGCGCCACCAGTGCCCGTTGTCGTCTTTGAGTTCGTGCCAGTCCAGCGAGAATCATCATTGAAGCTTGTACAAACTTAGGAAAGAGTCTCCACGCGCCAAAATCGTTCTCCTCCACGCATCGTCGCGTCGAAACTCTTACGGAAGTTCCTTCGGGTCGGGTCGTACTGTGACGCATAGAGGCGCACCGCGCGCTCCTTGATGCCGTGCTCGCCGTCGAACGAATCGAACTCTACGAGTTGGACGTGTTGGCTGAGTTTCGCCAGGCGCTTCAGTAGCACTCTTCGATTCGCCAATCCGTACGGCAAGTCCATGTAGAGGTACCACGCCACGGGCGAATTGACCGCGAGCTCAATGCACGCGTCGCTCACGGCCAGATGATCAGAATGCATTAACCCGAGCGGCGCGAAGATGGACGCAGGACGCGTTTCGTCGAGCACCCGAGCGATCTCGTCATGAATCACGTCAACGTAGTCTCTCGGTGGCCGGTACTCGCCGTAGTCGGCGTCAAGCAAGTCCAGCCACACCGGCGTCGCACCCAGGTACTCCACTGCCTTGCGGTCTTCGTCCCTTCGAACGCTGATCGCGTCCGGCGCGTACGGCTTTCCGGTGGTCTTGCTGTTATAACCCTCGTGAAATATTTCGGGTGCGCCAGCCAAGACGGTCACCACGGTGGTCGAGGGGTTCGCGTACAAGAAGTAACCGCACGAGAGCACCGCGTCGTCTAAGTGCGGTGAAAGTACCAATACCGGTTGGGCAGGCTCAAGCTTCGACACCTACTCGTCATACCCCTTGAACGATGCCTGGCTCGCGGCTCGTGCGGTCTCGGTCCTCGCGCGTCGACAGTCACCACCTTGGAGGGCAATCACCTTGGCCGACCGAAACGCCGAGGAACTCTTGACCACATCAATGCCAGCCCCCCGCCGCAGTCGACTCCTTAGTCGCCGAATCCTAGGCCATTCTCATCGAGCGGTCACGAAACTTCACTCACATGCCTTCACGGCCACGAAATCCAGCGCCGTCGGCCGACGTAGCGACTCCTCGCCGTCGATCCGACGACCAACGCCGCCGATTAGAGGTCCGAGACGAGAGACGCGGTCGGGCTGGTTCAGGGCTGGCGCGGATGAGGTCAGTTATAATGAGGGGATGATCGAGGACGCATCGCCGTCCATTGTTGATGAAAATGGACGCAATCGCGTAGACGAGTTGCGTTCGTTCTTGACCACTCTCCACTTGATTGGTGCCGCACGCTTCATCGATCGATTGGCACGCCGACTCATCTTTTCCAGCATCAATCTGCTCCGATCGCTCGCGCGCGTGCCTCTCGTCGGGCCCGGACTGGACCCGATGCTCGCTCGAATTGATCGACGTGGTCGCCTCGATTTTGAGCTGACCGAACTGCTCCGAGTGTGCCGTGCACTAGGAAATGAAGACCTTGTCTATTGGGTTGCCGGTGGATGGGGCCTCGACGCGCTGGTTGGTTGTGAAACTCGCCGTCACGGCGATCTGGATTTTGTTCTGGATGGCTTTGGCGAAAACCTGCCCAAGGTCACGGCCCTGCTCACTGGTCTTGGCTATCAGCGTAAGAAACCGTTGGGCGGCACACTGTGGTTCCCCGACGCGGAAGTCTACGAAGACACTCGGGGGCATCATATTGAGGTCCTCAATATCGACTGGGAAGTTCTTACCTTGGCGGAGACGCTGCTCAGCCCGCCTTCGAATCCTGAAACCGAGCCGGCCGGCGAACGCAAGCGGGCAACGCCATTCCTCTTGCAACAGTGCGCGGCGACCGGGGAGCTCGATGGCGTTCGCCTACCGGTACTCTCCATCGCGGCCCAACAACTCTTCCACTGCGGCTATCAGCGCCGTCCGGTGGACTCGCACGCCGAAGACATCATTCGTCTCATCTCCACGCAACATTCCGTGGGGATCGAATTGTCCGGCCACGCCGCAAGCGGACCTGCGACAAAGAGTTCTCGAATTCCTTCGACACTGCTGCTGGTGCCAATCTTTTCGTTCCCGCCGGACCTCATGCGTCTCTGCCGGCTTCACCACAACGACCTGGACTTGATACCCCCGCACGTAACACTGGCAATCCCGTTCCTGCCCCTGGAGTCAGTTACGGCCGAGGTGGTTGGACGGCTTTCGAAATTGTTCGACGAGACTCTCGCGTTCGACTTCGATCTCAGCCAGGTCCGGTGGTTCGCCACGGACGTTGTCTACTTGGCGCCTTCCAACGTCGACGCCTTCCTCTCGATCATCGAAACGCTTCGACAGATGTTCCCGGCGTTCCATCCCTACGACGACGCCTTCGATTCCGTGATACCCCACGTGACCCTCTCCGAAAATGGCGCGCTCGCCGACCGGCGCGCGCTGGGTCGAGACGCACCCAAGTACCTGCCAATATCAGCACGCGCGTCACACGTGTGGATGATGAGCAACGAGCAGCGGACTGACCAGTGGTCCATAATCAAGATTTTTCCCTTGGGCGCCGCGCCAGTTATTCAGTCAAGTGATCAGCCGGCATAACCTGCCCGTAATCCATCCACCAGCCACCCCAATGCGTTTGTTACCTGCCGGATCCACGTTCAGAGTTCTCGACAACATGATGTCGATAACGTGACAATTGCCAGAAATTGCTGTATCTCCGTCCGTTGAGGACTCACAACTGAATGGTTCCTTCGTTGGCGTATTCGCATCGGGACTATATTTAGACAGTTCGGAATAATTCTTTTTTGGAGGCGTCATGAGTAGAGACCATTGGACATTCAGGAAGTTTGCTCGAGTTGTGACGACATTCGTGGCGTTCGTCGCTCTGATGTCGTCAGTCTTGACCGTGGTATTCGTAGGTACGGCATCGGCCGCAGCCGCCACTCTCACCCCGGTGGGATCATTCATCACTGCAAGTTCAACGGGCCTGACGACAGCAAGCGCCACTCTCGTGAACCCTGGGGACGTGCTTGCGATCTGGGTACAATCGCAGACGCAGTCCACCGCCGGACTGGTAACGGCCATCGGTTCCTCAGGGGCGGGAGCGATAGGTACAGCGGTCAAGGCAATCGCGTACACCACCGTTCAGCACGGCCCCCCCTTCAACGACGACGAAATCTGGTACGCGCCCGTCACGGCGGCGGGCGCGGTAACGCTGACCTTCACGTGGTCGGGAACCACGACAGGCATCAATTTCGAATATTCGACACAGGAGTTCCAGCCCTCGTCGTCTGCCACGTACTCCACCGATCTTTCGGGTCACCTTGAGGTCTCGGCGTCATCGACGACCGTTGGTTTCCCCTCGCTGGCACAAGCGGGTGCTAATGAGCTCTACCTCGGTTACAACAGCAACAACACGAATGGTACTTACGGCGCGCCGACCACGGCGGGGTACACCGCCGAAAGCGGAGCGACGGGCGACGCCATTATCTTTGACCCCAGCACCGCGTCGGGAGTACAGGCGCCGATCACGACCGCTACGACTACCGGTTCGGTGCAAAGCGCCATAGGTGCGATGATTATCGCCACTGCCGTCACCGGCAACACTGTCACATTCAACGCAAACGGCGGTACGGGCACGATGACGAACGAGACTGCCTCCACGCCGACAGCGCTCACGCCCAATGGCTACACCTTCGCCGGCCACACATTTACCGGTTGGAATACAGTCGCGCTTGGCGGCGGCACCGCCTACGCCAACGGGGCGACATACCCATTCAGCGCGAATGTCACACTTTATGCCCAGTGGGCACCCACCTTCACCGTGACCTTTAACGGCAACACCAATACCGGTGGTGCGACGGCTGCTGAGACCGACAGCACGGCAACCGCCCTCACGCTGAACGGCTTCACCAAGACTGGCAACGTCTTTACCGGTTGGAATACAGTCGCGCTTGGCGGCGGCACCGCCTACGCCGACGGCGCGACCTACCCCTTCACTGCTAACGTCACCCTTTACGCTCAGTGGGCTCCTGCCTTCACCGTGACCTTTAACGGCAACACCAATACCGGAGGTGCGACGGCCCCCGAGACCGCCGCCGCGGCGACGGCCCTTACGCTGAACGGCTTCACCAAGACTGGCAACGTCTTCACCGGCTGGAATACAGTCGCGCTTGGCGGCGGCACCGCGTACGCCGACGGCGCGAGCTATCCCTTCACGTCAAGCACCACGCTCTACGCTCAGTGGACACCTGGTTTCACGGTGACCTTTAACGGCAACAGCAATACTGGCGGTTCGACCGCTCCTCAGTCCGCTAACACTGCGACGGCCCTGACTGCAAACGGCTTCACCAGGTCCGGCTACGCGTTCACCGGCTGGAATACCATCGCGGGCGGAGGCGGCACCGCGTACGCCAACGGGGCGAGCTATCCATTCACGTCAAGCACCACTCTCTACGCTCAGTGGACAGTCTCGGGCGGCGGTGGCGGCGGTGGCGGCGGTGGCGGAACAACGCTCAAAACACTCACCGTCACGGCGGGTAGCCAGTCAATAACGGTTGGTGGATCTGTAACTGCGAGTTCCACGGTCTCCGGCCTCACTTCACCGGACACAGGCACGGTATCGAGCGCGACCTACACCTACGCCGGTACCGGCACGACTATCTACGCTGCGTCGAGCACCGCGCCCGCGGTAGCCGGCACCTACTCGGTGACCCCTTCTGCGGCCACGGTGGCAATCACGCCGACCGCTGATGCAGCCAACTACTCAACGACCTACACCTACGTCGGGGGCGCGCTCACCATCGCTGCCGTAGTGGTAGTCGTCCCGCCTGTTGTTGGGCCACACGCCACGCGAGTGGTTGGACAGGCTTTCGTGGGCAAGAGTCGCACACTGACGATCGTTGGTACGAACTTCACCGCCAATCCAGGCGTTAAGAGCAATCAATCAGGTGCTGTCGTGCGCGTACGCTCCAAGAGCTCGAACCGAATCGTCCTCCTGATCACTGTGCGCAAGGGCGTTCGTCCTGGCACACACCAATTCACGATCACCGCATCGGGTAAGACGTGCCGGATTGGCTACATCACGAGGTAGGGAATGTCAAAGCTGACACACTCGATACTTTGAGTGCGTCAGCTGAGTGAACGAATGGTTTGTCCGCACCAAATACATCGGTGCGGAGGTTGGTTAGGCGTGTCCTTCTTGCGAGAGGGACACGCCTTCGCCAATTTCGTTAAGGTGCCAAATTCAACCAGAGGTCGCGGCCTTGAACTCGTCGAAGGTGTCGCGAATGAGTTGTGGCAGGTCGGGTTCACCCATCGCGTTGACCCAACGTTCGAAGGCAATCTTCAAGACCGCGATTCCCGCCTCGGCGCTCAGACTCGCACCCGGCTCTGGGACACCGCGCTGACGCAGTCCTTGGGCCATGGCGCCAGCGAGCGACGCGAGCTTGATCAATTCGCGCTCCTGAAGTTCAGTATTTAGGGAAATGACGCTCTGGCGTAACAGTGATCCTTCGCGTCTCTCCTGGAATGTGGCCCCAGCGGCCTCAATTGCCGAACGGATGGTGGCGATCGGCGCCTCGGATTCCGGCGCCGTAGCGACGGTACTCACGAGGAGTTCCTGTAGCGCTCCGGCGCCCCAGAACAGCACCTCTCGTTTGTCAGCAAAATAACGGAAAAAAGTCCGTTCCGTCAGTCCAGCCAACTTGGCGATCTCGGCCACCGTTGTTTGTTCAAACCCGCGTTCGACGTACAGCAGAAGAGCGGCCTGCACGAGTCGGCCCTGTGCGTTTGGCTCCCAGCGACCCATGCCTCGATGGTACCTGATGGCAGTGGGTGACATCGCATGCTATCCTGATGTCAGAGAATGACATCGCCCTTTCTTGGCCACATTGGTGGTCGAAAAGATCAATCATTTGGAGGATTTGTATGCGTATCTTCGTCACCGGTGCATCTGGCTGGATTGGCTCCGCGGTTGTTCCCGAACTTATTGACGCTGGACATGTCGTGGTCGGGCTCGCACGCTCCGATGACTCGGCCGCGGCCCTCCTCGCTGCCGGGGCCGAAGTCCATCGCGGCTCGCTGGACGATCTCGACAGCCTGCGCAGTGCGGCGAGCGCGTCAGGCGGAGTGATCCACCTCGCGTTCAAGCACGACCTCGCCTTCACGGGTGACTACCTGGGCGCAGCTAACGCCGATCGCCACGCCGTCGAAACCTTCGGCGAAGTGCTTGAGGGTTCAGACCGGCCGCTCGTCATCGCCTCGGGGACCCTCGGAGTCGCACTAGGTCGGATGGCGACGGAACGCGACGGACACGACGACGATTCATCACTGGCCGCTTACGGCGAGGGTCCCTTAGCTCGACGGGCCACGGCCGAGTTCGTGCTGTCGCTCGCGTCGCGCGGTGTGCGTTCGTCAGTCATGCGGCTTCCCCCAACCAATCACGGCGACGGCGATAATGGCTTTGTCGCAACCTTGGTCGCGATTGCACGCGACAAGGGCGTCTCTGGTTACATCGGCAACGGATCCAACCGTTGGCCCGCCGTGCACCGACTGGATTCCGCACGTTTGTTCCGCCTGGCCGTAGAGAAGGCGCCAGCGGGATCAACACTTCACGCGGTCGCGGACGAAGGAGTGCCGATCCGCGAGGTCGCCGAAGTTATCGGGCGACATCTCGATCTTCCGGTCGTCTCCATCTCCTCAGAGAACGCGGGCGAGCATTTCACGTGGCTAGCCCGCTTTCTCGCGGCCGACAGCCCAGCCTCCAGCGCCTTGACCCGTGAGCTTCTGGGCTGGCAGCCAGTGCAGCCGGGCCTGATCGACGACCTCGACCGAGGCCACTACTTTCAGAGGCCATTCGCGTAATCACGCCGACTTTTGCCGTCCTAGTGGCCTCCCCGTCCTACCCAACCGTATTAGTCGGCGAAGGGTGGCCTCAGGCCCGGGTGGGCCACCGGAATCGGCGCATCGATCAACTCTCGTCAATCGTTGCAACAAAATCCAACTGAGAGCGGGCGTCGCGAATCGAACCCGCGTTCTTAGCATGAGAATCTGGCACTCGTCAGATCGAAGTCAATATAAAAGTACTTATCTAGACTGATTTCTTGCAAGATGCTCAGGGCGAATAGTCGAGGTGCGTAGTACTGCGGACGCAAATTCCCGCGCTGGACCGGACTGCGATCCCGACCTTCGTTCTGGTCTGACCCGAATTCTTGAGGGATCGATTGCATGTCGTTCCGGGTCCGAACCGTCACGAATATGACCTCGCACCGACGGCTGCGCCACGGACCTTTCGATCACGAAGCCGGAGAGCGTCATTGAATCTTCGCGGAACGATGAGTGCCATCGCACTATGGATTTGTTTTCTCTTCTTCGATTCGCCAGCGCATTCGTTCGAGCAAGTCGCTGGTTGAGACGCCCGGAGTGTACGGGACCGTCCGAAAGATACCTCTCTCCATCGCGACTCCATACATCTTTGTGGCACTCGCGAGATCAAAATCGTCTCCGTGCACGACCAGGTCGATTCGGTGGGTCGTCAGCCACTGCTCGTCGAGCACCATGGGGGCGTTTGCCAGCACTTCGTCTACGTAGCGACAGCCGGCTACCACCGCCATTCGCTCTTGCATTGTCATAATCGGGCGCCGCTTGTACCCCTCCACGGTTTCGTCGGAATGCACGCCCACGACTAACTCGTCGCCCAGTTCGCGTGCCTGACGAAGGAACTGAACATGGCCACCATGGAAGAGGTCAGCCACCATGTCCACGTAGACCCGGGTCACGACGACAGGACTCTGAAGAGATCCTCGATCACTTCTTCATTCATTGACGCCCCCATATTCGCGACCCGAAAGATCTCACTGCGTAGCTCCTGCTGGCCGTGGTAGATAACGAAGCCGTGCTCGAGTGCCTTCGTGAACAGCTGATCGGGATCGCGCCCCGCCAATCGGAAGGACGTCAATACCCAAGAGCGATGCTCCTCCTCGAGCAGCGGTTCAAAGTGACGAGATCCGGCCGTCCAGACGGCACCCACCATCCTGCGATAGCGGCCCGGTCGATCCTCAGACTCGAATATGTCCAACGCGCAATCCAGGGCGATCATCGCTTGGACGTGAGGCGTACCGGGCAGCGCGTCGGCGTACGTGGTCACGTCGAGCACCGGCACGGTTGGGAAGGAGCGTAGATCGCGTCTCCAGATCACCCCGCCGATGCCGAGAAGCGACTCCAGGCATTTGCCACTATTGAAGCAAATCACGTCAGCGTCGCGACTTATCTCGTGCACACCGATCGAACTTACCGCGTCGACGAAGAGACGCGCGCTGTAGCGCTGGGCGAGCCGCGCGACGTCGTCAATCGGGTTGAGGATCCCGGTGGTCGTTTCGTGGTGGACCGTTCCAATCCATTCCGGCTTCAGATCTTGGACAGCTTTCTCCAACGCCTGCAGGTCGAAGGGCGTACCGATGCCGAACGAACAGACGTGCACTTGAGCACCTTCGAGCATGGACAGCGTGCGCGCGAGACGTTGGCAATAAAGTCCGTTATCGACAATCAGTACTTTCCCCCGAACGAAGGTCGCGAGACCTGCGTCGACGGCGAGACTGCCCGATCCGTGCATGAGACTCAGCGCGAACTGATTCGGGTCAATGCCCAGATTGGTCATCAGGCGAGAACGCACGCGGTCCTGGAGTTGCTCGAACTCAGGTTGACGGTGGCACAACTCGACGTTGAACAGGTTCTCTTTGATGCGACGATCGAGATTGACGGGTCCTGGATTGAAAAGTATCTGCTCGCGCGGTGTTAACGGCATATCCGCGTCATTACACTTCCGCCGTCGAGACGCCATGAGCGCCGCGAATTGCCCGCCTTACGCGTTGGCTGTTTTCTTCCGGTGTCATGCCCACCCGCGGCGGCCGTCCATCCTTGGAAATCTTGATGATCTCTGTCACTCCGGGATACGACTTTTCCAAAGGGGCGCACGGCTGGCCACCAACTGATTCATGGCAACCGTTGTCGAGGACGTAATGATAAAGATTCGTGGGGCCCTTATCACGCAGGGTGTGCGTCGTTCCCATGCTCATGAGTAGCGACCCGTCCCCATTGATCACGACAACGTCAAGAGGAGTGTTCAGAGCTATTCCCAGGCCAATGGCTGGCGCCAAGCCCATGCTGCCCTGCATGAAGAAGACGTCGTAGTCCTCGCCCGTCTCAGCGAACACCGCCCGACTCACGAAGCCGGTGGAAGCGACGTAGAGGGCTTTACGACCATGGTGATCCAAGATCCCGCGAATCGCCTGTGCCCGGGTCTTGACTTGAGGGCTCGTCTTCGCTGAATCGGGCTTCTCGCGTTCATCCTTCATTGTTCTCACCCGCGACGAGAATGAAATTGTCCCAACCCAACAGCTCGAGCAGTGATTGGTCGATGTCACCCATGACCCGATGCTGGGGAAGGGTATGGCGGTGGCCCACTACCAGAAGCAAATCTATTTCGTGGGGGATACACAAGGAAGCCAGGGGGTTGATCGTATGCCCCAAACCCGCGTTCTGAAGGTACACGCAAGATTTCACACCTGCCAATGAAGCACCGGCGGCGATAGCGACAGCTTCCGCTTCCCATGTAGCGGTGACGTGGCGATCAGGCGGCAATTGAGCCAGATCGGAAATGAATCCCTTAAGTCCACTGTCCGGCACTCCCGTAAAGAATTCATAGCCGTCGGCCAAAAGACTTTCGAGCAGCCCGCTATCGGACGTAACGATCTTCATTCTCTCTCAACTCATCCACGTAGATGATTCGGAAGACTTCGTCCATGCTAACTACCTCGTCATTCGCGTCGGCCAGTCTCTTGTTTTTCATCAAGAGGCCGAACGTTTCTTGGAGTGCCTTGACTTGAGCGCGAATTCCGTAATTGGCGAAGATTATTAGTTTGAACCCAGCATCATCCAGGGCTTGGTAACTAATGGTGTTATAGGTAGTTGGAACGCATACAAGTGGCCTGGTCTCGGTCTTGTACCACGTCTCCGCGAACTCGAGAATGGGTTCGGAGTCGGTTCCCTTGTGGTGGATCAGAATGCCCTCTGCACCCTCGTCGGCGTACTCCTTCGCCCGTTCCAATGCCACCTTCATGCCGAGGCCCTTTATCAGTGCCTCAGTACGGGCAATCACGGCAAAGCCGGTGTCCGTTCGCTGCTCCAACGAAGCTTGAATTTTGCCGCGAAATGTGCTCGACTTCTCGAGTTCTTGTTGCATTCCATCGTAAAACGAGCATCTCTTGGGGAAGATGTTGTCCTCTATGCAAATGCCACTCGCCCCAACCTTTTCGAATTCTCGGACCAATCGAATCGTATTGATGGCATTACCACCTCCAGCATTACCGTCGACCAGGACTGGAATCTTGACTCGATCGACGATCTTGGATACGACCTCGACGTAGTCTTCAGGGCCGAGAATGTCGGCATCGGGAAGTCGTGCCGCCGCGTGGACTTCGAAACTCGAAATCCATAGCCCGTCAACACCCGCCTCCTCGGCGATCTTCGCGCCTAGGGCATTGTGGACGCCCATCAAAACAGAGGCGTGTTCTCCTCGTAAGAGTTCGAGAATTGTCGTGTCTGGATGGATCACTGATTGAACCGGCCTTCCGCTGCCTAAGAGTTGGACACCATTCTAGGCAGTTGTTCCAGAGCCCCAATAGCGAAGCTGAATGGTGAAAGTTCGATCAAACTGAGAAGCTACGAACGGCGTATCGACGGTTGCACGGCCACCTCGACGCGAGCCAGGCAGTTATTGACTCCTTGCAAAATGATAATTCAGATAACCCCAATCTCTTTGGTGACTCTGCTGGCGCCGAGCCCGACCACAGAAAGCGGGGGCCCGACACCAACGAGACCTCGATCCCTGAAATACCGAAGGTGGAGTGGACACCTGGGCAAGGCATCCTTACGAGCCTTTGGAAGAGAATGCATTCAATTGAGCGAAGCACGCTCACTTCGTATCAAGTCATCACTCAAGACATTGAGTACATGATTGCTCTCAACCGCCATCACGATAGGTGGTTTACTGCCGTCGTCGAGTTACGACAGTGCTGCGACAGCGAGAAGTGGCAAACAGGAGCGAATGGTGGCGAACAGTAGCGAAAGCCAACGTCAGTGGTTGCAATGACTTTTTCAGTCGTAGCAACAAGATCAAGCCTGGAGCGGGCGACGAGAATCGAACTCGCGTTCTCAGCTTGGGAAGCTGATGTTCTACCGCTGAACTACACCCGCGCGTATTTAATGGTACTGCCCGGCTCAATCGTCGCTTGAGGTGCCTAACGGCCCGGTAGTTGGGACCGGCCGGCGGCGTGGGACTATCGTTGCCAAGGTTATGGTGCTCTCCGATCGATCCATCAAAGAGGCTCTCGAGCAAGGTCGAATCATCATTGAACCGTTGAACGACGACTGCATTCAGCCTTCCTCGGTGGACCTACATATTGATCAACTATTTCGGGTATTTCGAAATCACTCGCAACGGGTGATCGACGTGCGCGAAGCCCAAGAAGACCTGACCGAACTCATCGACGTCGGCACCTCCGATCCCATGATTTTGCACCCCGGTGAGTTTCTGCTCGGCTCGACGATCGAGCGGGTAGCCCTGCCCAATGACTTGGTCGCCCGGCTCGAGGGAAAGAGTTCGCTCGGCCGCCTCGGCCTTCTGATTCACTCGACGGCGGGCTTCGTGGACGCCGGATGGGACGGCCACCTCACGCTGGAACTTTCCAATGTCGCCAACCTGCCCATCACCCTCTATCCGGGCATGAAGATCGGACAGATCAGTTTCTTTGAAATGACGACACCGGCCGATCGACCCTACGGCGCGGCGGGCCTGGGCTCGAAGTACCGCGGTCAGCGCGGTCCGACGCCCAGTCGTTACTCAGAGAACTTCGAAAAGTAGAAACCACGTCCGAACGACCCCAGGAGAGGAGAGACCGGTGTTAGCTCGCATCATCATCGGCCTCGCGATAACGGTGGTTTGTTTTGGCGCGGCCGGACGACGCTTCTACTGGCTCTCTCGTCTCATTCGCGCCGGCCAAGCCGCGCCGCGGCGCTGGCAGGGTTTTCGAAAGGTCAGCGAAGCTGAAGTCGTCGAGGTCGCCGGTCAGAGCAAGCTCCTCAAATGGACGGTGCCCGGTCTGGCCCATTTTTTCACGATGTGGGGCTTTACCATCCTGCTCACCACCATCATCGAGGCGTACGGGTCGCTCTTTGACCGCGACTTTCACATTCCCTGGATCGGCCAGAGCAACTGGCTGGCCTTCACCGAAGACTTCTTCGCCGCGGCCGTGCTGGTCGCGCTGGTGGTTTTCACCATTATTCGTATCCAGAACGCGCCGTCGCGCAAGGACCGCGGTAGTCGTTTCTACGGCAGCCACCTGGGTGCCGCCTGGGCCGTACTGGGAATGATCGCGCTGGTTATCATCACCCTGCTCCTCTACCGAGGCGCCCAGATAGATACCGGCTACTTTCCCTTTGTGCATCGCGTCGTCGCTCGGGGGACGGCCACCTACACGAGTTCCATCCCGCTCGCGGCGTCGCCGTGGGCCTTCGCCAGCAAGATTGTCGCCAGTTGGCTGCAACCGTTGGGCACCGGTGTCAACAGCGTGCTCGAGGCGATCTTCCTGATGGCCAACGTGGCCGTCATCAGCGGCTTCCTCGTCTTCGTCTCCTACTCCAAGCACCTGCACATCTTCTTCGCGCCCGTCAATATCGGCGTCTCGCGTCGGCCCCGGGCGCTCGGCGGCCTCGATAAGACCCCCGATATGGATATGGACAACGTCAGCGAGGACACGGTCTTCGGCGCGGGCAAGATGGAGGACTTCACTTGGAAGCAGATGCTGGACTTCGCCACCTGCACGGAGTGCGGGCGCTGCCAATCGGTCTGTCCGGCGTGGACCACCGGCAAGCCCCTGAGCCCCAAGTTGGTCATCATGGGGCTGCGCGAGAACATGTTTGCCTCGGCCGACCGGCTCTTGTCGGGCGCCAGCAACGCCAACGTGGCCACGCTGGTGCCCACCACGATCGACCCCGATGTGCTCTGGTCGTGTACGACGTGCGGTGCCTGCGTCGAGGAGTGTCCGGTGGACATTGAGCACGTCGACGCCATTATTGACATGCGTCGCTACGAAGTGCTGATGGAGTCGCGCTTTCCCTCCGAGGCCGGTCTCTTGCTGCGCAACATCGAGAACCAGGGCGATCCGTGGGGTCTGGGCGCGTCTAAGCGCACCGACTGGCTGGCGTCGTTGGACTTCGAGGTGCCCGTCATCGACGGCATCATCCCCGAGGACGTCGAGTACCTCTACTGGGTGGGCTGCGCTGGATCGCTCGACGAGCGGGCCCGCAAGCAGGTGGTCTCCACCGCGCGAATGCTGCACCGCGCGGGCGTCAGCTTCGCGGTGCTGGGACCGCGCGAGTCGTGCACCGGCGACCCGGCGCGGCGCATGGGCAACGAGTACCTCTTCCAGGAGATGGCCAAGGCCAACATCGCCACGCTGAACGAGGTGGGCGCCAAGAAGATCGTGGCCAGCTGCCCGCACTGCTTTAACACGATGAAGAACGAGTACCCCGGCCTGGGCGGCAACTACGAGATGATCCACCACGCCGAACTGCTGAGCCACCTGGTCGCCGCGGGCCGCCTGGTGCCCGGCGTGGCCTACACCGGCACGGTGACGTACCACGACCCCTGTTACCTGGGCCGGCACAACCGGATCTTCGATCAGCCGCGCAGCGTGCTGGACGCCATTCCCGGCGTCAAGCACGTGGAAATGCAGCGCTGTCGAGAAAAGGGCTTCTGCTGCGGGGCGGGCGGCGCTCGCATGTGGTTGGAAGAGAACATCGGCAAGCGCGTCAACATGGAACGCACCGAGGAGGCATTGGCCACCGGCGCCGACACCGTCTCGACGGCCTGCCCGTTCTGCATGATCATGCTCGACGACGCCGTCAAGGCCAACGGCCGGGGCGACGATGTCTCGGTCATGGACATTTCTCAGGTGGTGGAGCGCTCGTTGATGGCTTCGGCGACCCCGAGTCCGCCCGAGAGCCCAAATTCGTAGTTCATACGCCCGAAACACGTTCCTAACCGTTCTGAAATCCTCGGTAGGAAAAATGGTGCCAACCACCTGAGGTCAGCGCCGCCCTCTCCTAGTTACTGAAGGAGTGCACGTGCTCTCTGCGGCGACCAACATTCCCTATCCCAGTTGGCTGAATCCGGCTGATAATACCTGGCAACTCGTCGCGGCGACCCTGGTCGGCATGATGAGTCTGCCGGGCTTGGCCGTGCTCTACGGCGGTCTGGTGCGCAAGAAGTGGATCGTCAACACCATGATGATGATCTTCGCCGGATTCTCCGTCACGCTGATCGTGTGGATGCTCTGGGGCTACAACATGGCCTTCGGACCAATATCGCACTTCGGACCCACGGGCTCCTTCTGGAGCGGGTTCATAGGCCACTTCGAACCGCTGGCGACGGCCAGTTCGGAGCAGGGCCAGGCGGTGTCGGGGGCCAATACGCTCATCCCCTTCCACTTCCCGACCGCGACGCTGGCCTACTTCCAGTTCGTGTTCGCGGCCATCACTCCCTTGCTCTTCGTGGGTGGGCTGGTGGGGCGCCTCAAGTTCAAGGCCTGGCTGCTGATCGTGCCGCTATGGATCACCTTGATTTACTGTGTGAACGCCTGCCTGCTCTGGGGCGGCGGATTCTTTGCCCAGAAGGGTGCGGTGGACTTCTCGGGTGGCTATGTCATCCACCTGAGCGCGGGGGTGGCCGCCTTCGTGGGCGCCGCCATCCTCGGACCGCGCCGCTGGCAGGATCGAGAAAACGCCTTTCCGAGCAACCTGATGCTGGTGGCCGTGGGAGCGGGCATCATCTGGCTGGGCTGGAACGGCTTTAA
>PLXU01000047.1 GCA_003151555.1 Acidimicrobiaceae bacterium
CCACGGGCCGTGATGGCATCGGCGGTGTGTCGGTGCTCGCCTCGGCGGGCTTCGCCGGTGACGACGGCGCGGCGTCACTCGATGACGCCAAGCGACCGAGCGTGCAGGTGGGCGATCCCTACGAGGAGAAGCGCCTCATTGAAGCCTGCCTGGCGCTGCTCGATCAAGGATTGGTGCTGGGCATCCAGGACCTGGGTGGGGCCGGACTGGTCTGCGCCACCAGCGAGACCGCGGCGCGCGGTGGCGTGGGCATGGACGTGGATATAACCGCGGTGGCGCTGCGCGAAACCGGCATGGCACCCTTCGAGATCATGACGTCGGAGAGCCAGGAGCGCATGCTCGCCATCATCACGCCCGAGAACTGGCCAGCGGTCGCCGAACTCTGCGCCAAATGGGAAGTGCGCGCCAACATCGTTGGCCACGTGGTCGAGCCCGAGTACGACAACGAGCACCGGGCCGTAGGGATGCTGCGCATCCGGCGGGGTTTTGACGGCGAGATTCTCGCCCAGGTCCCGGCGGCCTCCCTGGCCGATGAGGCCCCCCTCTACGACCGGCCCCGTCAACGCCCGGCCAACCTCGACGCGGTGAACGACGATGACCCGAGCGACGAGCCGATCGGCTCACCCAACGACGATCTCCTCGACCTGCTGATGGACCCCACCTGGGTCTACCGTCAGTACGATTCGCAACTGTTCTTGAATACCGTCGTCGGCCCGGGCCGCGACGCGGCGCTGCTTCGCCTCGCGGGACCGGGACTGCCACCCTCCCAGCGCGGCATCGCCCTATCGACGGATTCGAACCCACGCTGGTGCGCGCTCGACCCGAGGAACGGCACGGCGTGGACGGTGGCCGAGAGCGTGGCCAACCTGGCCTGCGTGGGAGCGCGCGCCAAGGCCGTGGTGAACTGTCTCAATTTCGGCAATCCGGAGCACCCCGAAGTCATGTGGCAACTCTCCGAATCCATCGACGGCATGGCGCTGGCCTGCGTCGAACTCGCGCTGCCGGTCATCGGCGGCAACGTTTCTTTGTACAACGAGAGCGCAGGCAGCGACATCGATCCGACGCCGGTCGTGGGCCTGCTGGGCGTGCTTGATTCGTTGGTGGCCCCTCCACCGGGCTGGGACTGGCGCGCCGGCGACGTCGCGGTGCTGGTGGGGAGTCGTCGTTGCGTCGGGGCACGGCCCTTCCCGCTGGGCGGCTCTAAATGGGCGACGTTACGCGCTCGTCGCGGCGGACACGTGCCGACGTTCGATCCGAACGGATTTATGACCTGCGCCAACTTCGTCGTCGGTGAAATTGCGGCCATCTGCGCCGGCGGCACCAGCGACGTGACCGCCGTGCACGATGTGGGCGGCGGCGGACTGGCCACGGCGCTGGCCGAAATGGTGGCCGCCACTGGTCTGGGTCTTGAAGTAGACGAAGTAAACGAACACGCCGAACTCTTCAGCGAGTACCCCGGACGATTCGTCATGGCGACCAATGACCTTGAGGCCTTCCGCGTTCGATGCGCGGGGTTCGGCGTGCCACTCGAAGTTCTGGGCACCATTGGCGCGGACCGCCTGCGCATCGCCGATCTGGTGGACCTCTCGGTCAGCGACATTGCGAATAGGCGCCGCGACGCGCTCGAAGAGGCGCTGGCCTCGCTCGACTAGCGCGCGGCCTTTAACTCGTCGAGCACTTCGTCGGGCACCCGCAGGTCGCCCGAGCGACCCACACCGAGCGAGACGTCACCCTTGTAGTGGCCGTGGTAGTCCGACCCACCGGTGGGGATCATGTGGGCGTCGCGGGTCAGCTTCACCATCAGGGCGCGCGTGGGCGCGTCGGTGCCGCCGTAGTGGGCCTCGATGCCCGCGAATCCACGTTCGCGCAGCGAGGCCATGACGTCGGGCATCGTTCTTTCAATGGCGTCGGCGGTGATGTTGTCGAGATAGTTCACCAGCGGGTGCGCGATTGAAAAGACGGTCCCGGAACCCTTCGCCGCCGCCACGAACTCTTCGATGTCCATGTTGGTCTTGGGAATGTAAGCCTTGCCGTCGCTACCTAGCCACTCGATGAAGAGTTGGTTCCACGCTTCGTCCGAGGGCTCGCCCACGATCTCGGGGTGGAACTTGAACATGGCCTTGGCGAAGTGGGGCCGTCCAATGGAGTCGACGTTGCCGGATAACTCGGTCAGGCACTCCATCGTTATCTTGGTAAAGCCCATTCCTTGGAGCAGTTCGACCAGGGCCCGGTTGCGCACGTCGCGGTCGTGGCGCAGGGATACCAACTTCAACTGCAACGGGTGTTGGGGATCGAGCGGCACAAAATAGGCCAGCACGTGCACGTTGCGTGGACCGGTCTCGCCGTGGGCCAAGTGACGGTCAAAACTCCTGTCGCGCAGCGAGATTTCGGTTCCCGGCACGAGTTCAATTCCGTGTTGCTCGCAGGCCCTCGCCATCTGCTCGTGACTCGCGGTGGTGTCGTGGTCGGTCAGGGCAATGGCGCTGATACCTAACTCGTGCGCCTTTTGTGCCAATTCGCTCGGGGTGTCCGAGCCGTCGGAGAAGGTGGAATGGGTATGCAGATCAATCACTAGAGCAGCGTACCCACAGAGTGCAACATCGCTCGACGACTGTGCCAGAATGACGCCGTGCCTTTGCTTGCGACGAGCCGTAGAATGGAAGGTACATGAAAGAAGCCTGCGGCGTGGTTGGGATTGTGGCGCCGGGCCGGGATGTCTCGTACCTTTGTTACGACGCGCTCTACGCGCTCCAGCACCGTGGTCAAGAGTCCGCCGGGATGGCCACCTTTCAAAATCAGCAAATCACGGTGGTGAAGGACAACGGGCTGGTCAGTCACGTGTTCGCTGAGACGACGCTGCGAGCGCTCGCGGGATCCATCGTCATTGGACACACGAGATACTCCACGTCGGGCTCGGCCAACTGGACCGCCGCCCAGCCCGTCTACCGGTCGGCCGGTTCCTCGGGCTTCGCCCTCGCGCACAACGGCAACCTGACCAATACCTCCGAACTGGCCGAGGCGGCCGGCATTCAGGTCACGTCGATGCTGTCCGACTCCGACCTGGTAGCCGAACTCCTGGCCTTCGAAGTGGAGAACGGCTCGACGCTCGCGAACGCCCTGGGCACTGTGCTGGCGCTCGCTCGCGGCGCCTTTTCCATGGTCATCCTGGAAGCGAACGCGGTGCACGCCGTCAGGGATCCGTACGGTTTTCGTCCCCTCTGTCTCGGCCGGCTCGGTACCGAAGACGCCCCCGAAGGTTGGATAATCGCGTCGGAGTCTCCCGCGCTCGACGTGGTCGGTGCGGCCTTCGTGCGCGAGGTCCGACCCGGCGAGATGATCACCCTGACCAGCCAGGGCATGACGTCGGTCCAGCTGTTAGAGCCGGCCGCCGGCAAGGAGAAGCTCTGCATCTTTGAGTTCGTCTACTTCGCGCGACCCGATACCTACCTCATGGGTCATCAGGTGCACACCACGCGGCGTCGCATGGGCGAACTGCTGGCCCGCCAGTCCAAGGTCGAGGCCGACCTCGTGATGGGCGTCCCCGATTCGGGCGTGCCCGCCGCCGAGGGCTACGCCAAGGCCTCGGGCATACCCTTCGGCTACGGACTGGTGAAAAACCGCTACATCGGACGCACCTTCATTGCCCCGGACCAGCTCACGCGCGAAAAGACCGTACGCCGAAAGCTCAATCCGCTGCGAGAGAACATCGCCGGTCAGCGACTGGTGGTGGTTGATGACTCGATCGTGCGCGGCACCACCACCAAGGCCCTGGTGGGCATGTTGCGCGACGCCGGGGCCAAGGAAGTGCACCTGCGCATCTCCTCGCCGCCGTTCATGTGGCCCTGTTACTTCGGCATCGACACGCCCTCGCGCGACGATCTGCTCGCGGCGTACCACAGCGTCGAAGAGATGCGCGATTACGTGGGCTCGGACTCCTTGGAGTTCATCACCCTAGAAAATCTCCGCACGGCCATCTGGCTGGACGGCGAGTGCTGCGACGCCTGCTTGACGGGCAACTACCCCGCGCCGACCCCGGTGGCGCTCGGTAAGTCGGGCGGGCGTTGGTGAGTCGACTGCTGGATCAACCCAGCGGCGGCCTGACCTACGCCGGCGCCGGGGTTTCGATTGATGCCGGCGACGAAGTGGTTGGTCTCATCAAGGCAGCGGTCGCCAGCACCAGGCGACCCGAGGTGCTCGGTGGCATCGGGGGATTCGGCGGGCTCTTCGCCTTCGACACCAAGAACTTTCGCGAGCCCGTCCTGGTCGCCTCGGCCGACGGCGTTGGCACGAAGCTCGAAGTAGCCCGACTGGTCGGTCGCTACGACACGGTGGGCGTGGACCTCGTCGCGATGCTGGTCGACGACCTCGCCTGCGTCGGCGCCGAGCCGCTCTTCCTACTCGACTACGTGGCCGTGGGATCGCTCAATCCGACGCGCATCGAAGAGCTGGTGAGCGGCATTGCCGTGGGCTGTCGCCTCGCGAACGTCGCGCTGTTGGGCGGCGAAACGGCGGAGCACGGCGGCGTCATGAAGCCCGACGACCTCGACGTGGCGGGGTTCGCGGTGGGTGTCGTCGAGCGCGGCGAGGAACTCGGCCCCGCGCGGGTACGCGAGGGCGACGTGCTCGTGGGATTCGCGTCGCCCGGTCTTCGCTCCAACGGCTACTCCTTGGCCCGCAAGATCCTGGTGAGCGACGACGGCAATTTGAACGAACCGGCCTTCGCAGGATCGACTCGCTCACTGGGCGACGAGTTGTTGGTGCCGTCGGTCATCTACGCGCCGGCGGTAACCGCGCTGCGCCACGAACTCGCCGGCGCGGTGCACGCCGCCGCGCACGTCACCGGCGGCGGGATCGTGGGCAACGTCGCGCGCATGCTGCCCGAGCATCTGGACGCGGTCATTGACATGACCAGCTTCGAGACACCCGAGATCTTCTTCGAGATTCAGCGTCGCGGCCGGGTGAGCTCCGACGAGATGGTGCGGGTCTTTAACTGCGGTCTCGGCATGGTGGTGGCTCTCGACGCCAGCGCCGCCGAGGCGGCAATCACGCTCGCGCGCGCCGCGGGCGTTGACTCCTCGCTGGTGGGCGAGGTCCGTTCGGGTGGCGCGAAGGTGATCCTCACGTGAGTGACGCGCGCGAGCGAGTGCTCCAACACCTCCTGGCGCACTCGGTGCGACGCGGGGACTTCACGCTCAAGTCCGGACGATCCTCGACGTGGTTCATTGACTCCAAGCAGACCATCTGCGCGCCCGAGGTGATGCTCGACGTGGCGACGTTGATGCTCGAGCGGATTCCCCCGGACGCCACGGCGATTGGCGGGCTCACGATGGGCGCGGACGGCGCCGCCTTCATCACCGCGGGCGTCGCGGCGACGCGTAATCGCCCGCTGCGGGCGTTCAGCGTGCGCAAAGAGGTGAAGGACCACGGCGCCGGGGGACGCATCGCCGGTTCGCTGCTCGAGACCGACCGGGTCGTCATCACCGAAGACACGGTGACGCGAGGTACGAGCTTGACCGAGGCGGCGCGGGTGGTGCGAGACGTCGGTGCGCACGTGGTGTTGCTGCTGGCGGTCGTGGACCGCGGTGGCACCGCGGCGGCGATGGCCCGCGAAGAGGGTTGGGACTTCGACGCGCTCTTCAGTGCACCGGACCTGGGCTTTGACTACGAGGGCGTGTAGCTCTTCGCCAGCACGTCGAGCACGCGGCCGCGCCACTCGTTGAGGGCCGGGTAGTGCTCGGTGGGCGTGTGGCCCAGTCGAACTATCACGGCGTCCAGGGCCGGCACCACGATGATTCGTTGTCCCTCGTAGCCGCTGGCCGCGTACGTGCCGTATTGGTCGCCCGTCACCCACCACTGCCACGAGTAATAGGTCTCGTCGTCCTCGTCGCGACTGGTGGGGGTTTGCGCGGTGCCGGCCCACTCGCGCGACACCAGCTGACGGCCGTCCCACTCGCCCCCGCGCAGGTAGAGCAGACCGAACTTGGCGAAGTCCAGCGCCTGGGCGTGCACGAAACTCGACGCCACGAAGACGCCCGCGCTGTCGAAGCTCGCCACGGCGCTGCGCATGCCGATCGGCCCGAAGAGTCGCGACTCTAGGTAGTCGCGGTACTGATCGGCGTAGCCAACCTGGTCCGCGACGATTCGGCTCAACACGTTGGATGAGCCGCTCGAGTAAGAAAAACGTGTTCCGGGCGGGTGGGCCAGTGGTCGAGCGGCGGTGTAGGCCGCCACGTCGTGCTGGCCCTCGCCCCACAACATCTCCAGGATGTTGCTCTCGCGGCCGATCTCGTACTCCTCGACGAAGTCGAGCCCGTCGCGCATGGCGAGTAGGTCACGGATGCGAATCTGGTGGCGGGGGTCGTCGGGGTCGCTCCATTCGGGCACCGGGGCCAGTTGCTCGGGGTCCAGTCGGCCCTCGTCGACCAAGGTGCCCACGATCATGTGCAGGATGGATTTGGCCATTGACCACGAGAGCAATTGGCTCGACGCCGTGATGGGTTCGACCGGACGGTCGAAGTGGAACTGCTCACCGCCGTAGCGTTCGC
>PLXU01000152.1 GCA_003151555.1 Acidimicrobiaceae bacterium
GGACCTGTGACCCCATGCACGGCAACACTTTCATTGCCCAGGGCGGCCAGAAGACGCGCCACTTCGATGACATCTTGTCCGAGACCAGTCAGTTCTTCGAACTACATCAAGCCCTCGGCACGTGGCCGGGAGGACTGCACGTGGAGTTGACCGGGGACAACGTCACCGAGTGTCTCGGCGGCAGCTCACGATTTGACGAGGGTGACCTCACGTCGAATTACACCAGCATTTGTGATCCCCGTCTCAACGCCACCCAGAGTTTGGACATGGCTTTTCACGTGGCCGAATTCCTGCAGGCCTACCTGGCCGCCAACGGCGCCAGGTCGTTGTAGCGAAGTAGCCGGCAGCGCGGGCCGTCGAACTCGATTTCGGTCATCGAACAGTTCTCGGTGCGCAGCCCCAAGCGTCGCGACGGCTCCGCCCCCTCGACCAATTTCATGGCCTGCTCGATAACACCGCCGTGCACGACCAGGATTACGCGCTGGCCCGGGTGTCTCGCTGCGATAGCGCTGAGCGCCCGGCGGCACCGCTCGTAGAAACCCGTCCACGACTCGCCGCCCGGCGCGAAGGGGGTGTCGGGACTGTCGTCCCAGTCCGGTCCGCCGAAGGCCTCCACCATCTGCGCCCACGTCATGCCGTCGGCCTCACCGGGATGCAACTCACACAGTTCGCAGTCCTGGACCGCAACTAACTGGCGCGGCAGCCCGGGGGCAATGATGTTGGCCGTCTCGATGGAACGTGGCAACACCGAGGTATAGAGCGCGACGGCATCGTCGAACTCTCGACTCATCGTGAGACGTTCGCACAGCGCGACGGCCTGCGCGCGGCCGAGTTCGGTCAGTCCCCCGCAACCGAGTGGGCCACCGACCACGCCGCGGGCGTTGCAGTACGCCTCGCCGTGACGGATGAGCACCAGGCGGGTACCGGTGGGCGGATCGCCTCGGGTTCGAAATCCCTCGGGCGGGCTCAACGCGCTCACGCCAGCTCGCCCACGAAGGCCTCCAATTGGCGCAGGGTGCGGCATTCAATGACGCGATCGCAGTACGGCGCGTACTGATTGATGATCGAGTCACCGCTGTTCCAGTAACTGGTCGGTTCGGGGTTGAGCCAGTAGACGGCCTTGGCCCGGTAACGCAGGTCGGCCAGCACTTCGGCGTGGGCCTGGTGGTAGTTGTTGCGCGCGTCACCCAATATAAGAATCGTCGTGCGCGCAGTGACGTCGTCGGCGAAGCGCTCGTGAAAGTTCAGCAGGGCCCGCCCGTAGTCCGAGTGACCGTCGAAGGCAATGACGTCCGCCTCGGCGTTGATGCGCGCCACCGCGTCGCTCGGATCGTCGGCCTCTTCGAAGAAGCGGCTGACCTCGTCGAGGCCGTCGACGAACACGAAGCTGCGCACCTTGGAGAACTGCGAACTGATGGCGTGCACCAGGTGCAGGGTGAACCTCGCGAAGGAGGCCACGGAACCCGAGATGTCGGCCACCACCATGATCTCGGGCTTGGTCGGCCGCGGCGGCTTGAAGCGAAGATCGATGGGCACTCCCCCGGTCGAGAGGCTGCGACGAACGGTCTGGCGCATGTCGACCGGCCCGCGATGGCGCCGACGGCGCTTGCGAGCCAGGCGCACGGCCAGCTTTCGGCTGAGGGGCCGCAGGGCCCGCTCCAGTTGGGCCATTTCGTCGCGATTGGCGTGCATCACGTCCAGGTCCTCGGGCAGGGGCTTGCGCACGGACTTGGCCAGGGCCTCGGCCCCGCGGTCATCGACCAGCCGTTCGCGGATGACCCGTTCAATCTCGGCCTTCAGTTGCTCGACCAGGTGGTGGGCGTCGTCGCGCGAGATTCGCTGGGCCAGTTCGTCGCTGGTCGGGCTTTGGTCAAAGGAGAGCTGGCTGAGGCGCTGCTCGAGGGCGTCCAGATCGAGGCTGCGCAAGGTGCGGTAGAGATAGTAAGTGCCGCCCACTGGTCGGCCCGGCTCCATGCCGGCGTAGCGCGTGACGGCCTCGCTCGCCGCTTCTCGCAGGGCCTCTTCGTTGCCGTCGCGCAGAGCGCGAAAGAGCAGTTCGGCCAACTCCTGGGCCGAGAGCGACGAGGAGGCGCCGCCGCCCAGACCCCGGGTCTGGCCGGGCGCCTGGGCCCCGGCCCCGCCCTCACGCGACATCTCACTATTTTCCTGGTTCATCGCGTCGTTGAGCAGGTCCTCAACGCTCGCGAAGGAACGGGTCGCGAAGAACACGTCGAAGGCGGTGTAAAAGACCGGCAGGTGGTCACCGTCCTTGACCAGGGTGGCAGCCAGCGATCCGCGCAGCATTGAGCGGTTACCGAGATCGATCACCTCGATCGCGCGAGCGGCGTCGACGTGTTCGCTCATCGATACGGGAATGCCAGCGGCGCGAAGCTCGGCGATGAAATCGCCGAGCAGGTCAAGCAACGGGCTTCGAGCGACCGAGGAGTTCCTTGGTGGCCCGCTCAATGTCCGTCTGGTACTTCAACAAGATGTGCAGGGTCGCCGCGGCGTCCTCGTCACCAATCTCCTTACGCCCGAGCACCACCAGCGTGCGCGCCCAGTCCAGCGTCTCGGCGACGGAAGGCGCCTTCTTCAGATCGAGCGAGCGAAGCGAGCGCACGACCATGGCGATCTGCTCGGCCAGGGCCGACGAAATGCCCGGCACGCGCGAGAGAATGATGTCGCGCTCACGCTGCACGTCGGGATAGGCCACGTAGAGATAGAGGCAGCGCCGCTTCAGCGCCTCGGACAATTCGCGCGTGTTGTTCGACGTCAGAAAGACCATCGGAATCTGTTTGGCCTTGACGGTGCCCATCTCCGGGATCGAGACCTGATACTCGGAGAGAATCTCCAGCAGCAGGGCTTCGGTCTCGAGTTCCACCCGGTCCACCTCGTCGATCAGCAGCACCACCGGGTCGACGGCCGAAATCGCTTCGAGCAGGGGACGCGTCAGCAGGAACTCCTCGGCGAAGATGTCCTCTTCTAAGTGCTTCCAATCCTCGGGACCCGATCCCTCGGGCCGACCGGCCTGGATGCGCAACAACTGCTTTCGGTAGTTCCACTCGTAGAGGGCCTTGGATTCGTCCAGCCCCTCGTAGCACTGCAGGCGAATTAAGCGAGCCCCGATGCCGTCGGCGACGGCCTTGGCGAGCGCGGTCTTGCCCGTACCGGCCGGGCCTTCGACCAGCACCGGCTTGGCCAGTCGGTCGGCCAGGAAGGTGACCGAGGCAATGGCGTCATCACTTAAGTAGTCGTGCTGAGCCAGACGCTCGCGCACGTCGGCGGGCGACGTGAAGCGCGGCGGCGGCACGCCGTCGAGCCCCAGTCGCTGCGCCAGTTCTTCGCGTGGGTCCAGAGCGCTCATCGAACCTGCCCCTCTCCTCGAACTACCCATTTGAGACAGGTCAGTTCGCGCAGCCCCATCGGCCCCCGCGCGTGCAGCTTCTGCGTGGAGATGCCCACTTCTGCGCCCAGGCCCAGCTCGCCGCCGTCAATGAAGCGCGTCGAGGCGTTGACCAGCACGGCGGCGGCGTCGACCTGGTGGACCCAGGCCTCGGCGTGGGCGAGGTTCTGCGTGACGATGGCCTCGCTGTGTCCGGTGCCGTAACGAGCCACGTGGCTGACCGCCTCGTCGAGCGAGCCCACCACCTTGACGGCCATGACCAGGTCCAGGAACTCATTTTCGAAGTCCGCTTCACTGGCCGGCGTTGACGCGGGCAGGATCGTAAGAGCCTCCTCGTCGCCGCGCAACTCCACCTCGGGCATCGACGCCGCCAGGTCAGTGAGGAACGGCGCGGCCACGTCGCGGTGCACCAGCACCGTCTCGACGGCGTTGCACACGCCCGGACGCGACGTCTTGGCGTTCTTCACGATGGCCACGGCCTGGTCGAGGTCGGCGAACTCGTCGACGTAGATGTGACAGTTGCCGTCACCGTCTAACACGTAGGGCACGCGGGCGTGCTCGCGCATGGCCGCGATAAGGCTCGGCCCGCCGCGCGGGATCAGGCAATCGAGCACGTCGGTCATCTGCATGAAGGCCGTCGCGGTCTCGCGCGAGGAGTCTTGGACCAACGCGACGCCGTCCGCGGGCAGACCTTCCTTTTCCAACGCGTCTCGCCACAGCGCGACGATGAACTGGTTGGTCGACTGGGCCGACGACGATCCGCGCAGGTAGGCGGCGTTGCCGCTGCGCACGCACAGACCGGCCACGTCACTAGTGACGTTCGGACGATTTTCGTAGACCACGCCGATGACCCCGATCGGCACACGCATCCGTTCGACCTGTAATCCGTTGGGTCGCGTGTCGTGGTCCACGGTTTCGTTGAGCGGGTCCGGGGCGTTCGCGATGTCGCGCAGCGCGAGCGCCATCGCGCTCACGCGAGCAGCGTTCAGCAGCAAGCGGTCCCGACCCGGTCCCGACTCCTGGTAGGCCTCGAGCTCGACGTGATTCACCTCGAGCAGTTCGTCGCAGCGCAGTTCTAATTGGTCGGCCACCTGGATCAACACGGCCCGGCGTTGCGCGTCGCTCGACTGGGCCAGGTGGCGGGCCGCCTCGCGCACGGCGCGGCCTTGGCTCTGCAGTGCGCTGTTGTTCATATGCTCAGCGTAATGGAGGTCACTTACACCTTCCGGAGCAACACGAGATCGTCGCGATGCACCACCACGTCATCGCCGTCGTCGAAGGTGTCGGCATTCACGCGCACCAGACCCTTGGCCACGACGTGACCGTCCGGGCCCTTCACCTCCACCGCGTCGCCCTCGACGAAGAGTCCGTCGTGGTGCTCGACGCCCACACGCAAGAGACTGCGCCCGTGGTGTTCGAGCGCGTTGAGCGCCCCCTCGTTGATACTGAGCGATCCGCGGCTGGCGACCGCGAAGGCAATCCAGGCCTTGCGCGCCGAGAGCCGTTCGGTGCGCGGGTGAAAGGTGGTACCGAAACCGGGCGTCTGGTTGACGGCGCGCACCAGCGCCTCGCGCGCGCGCGCCGAGGCAATGACCGTCGTGATGCCCGACCAGGTGGCGATGCGCGCGGCGGCCAGCTTCGAGGCCATGCCGCCGCTGCCGACACTCGAGCGGCTGTAGCCGGCTAGGCCGAGCAGCTCCGCGTCGATGGCCGTCACCTCTTCGATCAACGTCGCCTGGGGATCGAGACGGGGGTCCGCGGTCAAGAGTCCGTCGGTGTCGGTCAACAGGACCAGGTGCGAGGCGCGCACCAGGTTGGCCACCAACGCGGACAGGCGGTCGTTGTCGCCGAAGCGAATCTCCTCGTCGGCGACGGCGTCGTTCTCGTTCACGATCGCGACCACGCCCAGGCTCTGCAGCGCCTCGAGCGTGCCGCGCGCGTGCAGATACTGGCCGCGGTGCGAGAAGTCGAGCGGGGCCAGCAGCACCTGACCGACCGGGGTGTTGAGCTCGCCGAAGGCGTTGCGCCACGCGTGCATTAAGAGGGGCTGTCCCACCGCCGAGACCGCCTGCAGGGTAACCGCATCATGGGGTCGGGCCCGACCCTGTCCCACCTCGGCCCAGCCCGCGGTGATCGCGCCGGAGGTGACCACGACGACGCTCCAGCCCTCGTCGCGCAGGCGCACCACGTCGTTGGCAATGTCGACCAACACGCCGTAGTCGACGCCGCCTCTCTCGTCGGTGACCGACGACGTGCCGACCTTGACCACGACGCTACGAGTCATCGCCGCTCTCTTCTAAGTCCAGTCGCCCGTGTCGCGCGAGCCGTTCGCGCCGGGTGGCGCGGTGGTGATCGCCGCGATCGAGACCGGCGCCGACGTCGTCGCGCCACCACTCAAACGAGAGCGGTCCGACGTTGACAACGTCACCGTCCTTGGCGCCGGCGCGGCTCAAGAGACGGTCCACGCCCAGGTCGCGCAGGCGCCGCACGATCTCGGCCAACGCCTCGTCGTCGGTCAGGTCCTGAAAGCGCACAGCGCGCAACACCGGCCGTCCGCCCACCGTCCAACTGAGCGCACCGGAGCGTTCGACCGTGATTTCGTCGGGCAGCGGTTTGTGCACCACAATGGCGTGCTCCAGACGCTGCGCCTCTTCCCGGCGCACCTGCGTCACCAGGTTCGCCAGTTGCGACACCAGGTGCTCGATGCCCTCGCCGGTCACCGAGGAGATCGTCTCGACGCCGGCCATCTCGTGGGCCGCCACGTCGCCCTTGGAACCGACGACGACTCGCGGTCGCTCCAGGAGATCGAACTGGTAGTCGCCCAGTTCCCGCAGGAGCACGTCCAGTTGATCTTGCGGGCCCAGTGGTGCGAGCTCGGAGAGGTCGAGCAGCACGCAAAGCACCCGAGCCCGCTCGACGTGGCGCAAGAAGTCGTGACCGAGCCCGCGTCCCACGGCCGCGCCCTCGATGAGCCCGGGTATGTCGGCCATCACGAACTCAGTGGCGTCACCGGGGCGCGCCGAACGCGAACCCACGCGCACGACCCCCAGGTTGGGTACCAGGGTCGTGAAGGGATAGTCCGCAATCTTGGGTCGCGCCGCCGAGACCCGCGAAATCAGGGTCGATTTTCCCACGTTGGGAAACCCGATGAGCGCCACGTCAGCCTGCAACTTCAGTTCCAAGTTGTACCAACTCTCCTGGCCCACCTCGCCCTGCTCGGCGAAGGCCGGCGCGCGGCGCTGATTGGAGAGAAAACGCGCGTTGCCGGCACCGCCGAGGCCGCCGGCCGCGCACAGCCACGTGTCACCCGGTCCGGTGAGGTCCACTAGTAGCTCGCCCTCGCGAGAAAAGACCACCGTGCCCACGGGCACGTTGACCGTCACGTCCTTGCCACGCGAACCATGCTGGCGTTTAGAAGTGCCGTGCTGGCCGTCGGTGGCCCGGCGAAACGGGTGATCGCGAAAACCCAGCAATGAAGCCTGATTCGCATCGGCGAGCAGCCAGATATCGCCGCCGCGTCCGCCGTCGCCCCCGTCGGGGCCGCCTTTAGCGACGTGCGCCTCACGGCGAAAACTGACGCAACCGGCCCCGCCGTCGCCCGCCTTGGCGTGCAGTTGGGCGGCGTCGACGAAGTTAGACACCCCGCCATTCTACGAGTCCGACCCCAGGAGCCCTTTTAGAGACCGGTAATTTAACGATTCTTTACGACGAGAACCGGCGTGATCACGACGGACGCGACGTGTGCGTCCATCGGCCAGTTCAGATTGTGACCAACTTGTGCACGTGCGCACTCACTCGCGCACTGAGGAAGCGATCTGCGGGCTCGAGACCGAAATGTTGGCGCGGCCAGTCGTTAGTGGTCCTTCTCGATCCGCGGCGAAAACAGGCATTAATTAGGCCAAAATCGCCCCTCGAGGGTCGAAATCGATTGGCCGGAACGCGCAAAAGCCTTGTTTTACTGAGAAGAATCACAACACTTCCGGAAAATTTCCATAAATCCCTATTTTTAGGCACTTTTGCGATAAAGATGTCCCTGGTTGCTGGGTACAGTCCCAGTCCGATTCAACGAAGAGTAAGGAGTCGACCGGTGAACAAGGCCGAGTTAGTAGATGCAATTGTCGCCGAGAGTGGCGCGACCAAGAGCACGGTAGCCGAGGTCCTAAAGGCCTTTGAAGACGTCGTCGTCAAGAGTGTCTCGGAGGGCGAGAAGATCGTTCTTTCGGGCTTTATGTCGTTCGAGCGTGTTGACCGCAAGGCTCGCACGGCCCGTAACCCTCAGACCGGTGAAGCCATTCAGGTGAAGGCCTCCAAGGCTCCGAAGATTTCCATCGGTTCCACCTTCAAGAAGGCCGTCAAAGGCTCGTAGTTTCAGTAAAAGATCTTGCCTAAAACTAAATTCCCCCGGGCGCGAACCCGGGGGAATTTAGTTTTAGGAGGAAAACTCAGTCAACGAGAACGTCAACCAGTTTCCGGCCGCCTCGGAAGCCGAATTTCACAGTTCCCTCAGCGAGCGCGAATAGGGTGTCATCCTTGCCAATGCCCACGTTGCGACCGGGGTGAAACTGGGTGCCGCGCTGGCGAATGATGATGCTCCCACTCTTTACGGCCGTTCCGTCGAAGGTCTTGACCCCGAGACGCTGCGCGTTCGAGTCACGACCGTTCCTTGAAGAACCGCCACCTTTCGTCTTTGACATGGGTACTCCTTAAGCCTTGACCGAAATCTTGGTGATTTCCACGGTTGAGTAGTGCTGACGGTGGCCCCAACGCTTGCGCTGATTGGCCTTCGACTTGTACGTGAGGGCGCGAATCTTCGGGCCCTTCTCCTCGCCCAGGATCGTGCCGGTGACCGACGATCCCTTGAGCGCCGCCCCGGCGGTGACCTTGTCACCATCGACCAGCAAAACGGGCACGAACTTGATTTTGGTGCCCACCTCTTCGGCGCGCAGATCGACGCGGACCACTTGGCCCTCGGTGA
>PLXU01000011.1 GCA_003151555.1 Acidimicrobiaceae bacterium
GCGTGAAGACGATGATCAGGCTCGCCGTCGAGGGTTGCCGACGAAACAAAATTCACTCTGGACTCTGCGGACAGGCTCCATCGGACTACCCGGAAATGGCCGCGTTCCTCGTCGAACTCGGAATTGACTCGATGAGTCTTAATCCAGACACGGTGCTGAAGACCACGAGGCAGGTCCTCGAGTTGGAAGACAAGAAGAATCTGACGGCATAAAGCTCGAACGTTTGGTATTGATCTGTTGCCAGGATGGCGGGGAGGCGACATCGGTCCTGCGACCGGCGCGTCGTTTGGCGAAGGCATCGCTCGTGCCGGCACCGTGTTATGGAGCGGGCTAATGGGCGTTTTCGAAGATCCGCGTTTTTGCGAAGGAACCCGTTCGGTCGCTCAGGGTAGCGCTCCGCTGAGTCGCGATCCTGGGAACTGAGTAGCACGGCGTCATCGAGGCATTGGCGAACTGAGCAGGCCCTCCGAGTACCCGTGGATTCGATGCATCTGAGCAAACACCGCTGCGTGCCAGTGGCAGTGGGCTATGACGCCGGAGGATCAACGCGCCGACGCGGCACCGACCAGCGCGGTGAGGTCCGCGAGGCGGCTCGAGTAACCCGACTCGTTGTCGTACCAGCCGAGCACTTTCACGAGGTGGCCGTTCGCCATGGTCAATAGCGAGTCAAACACGCACGAGGCGCTCGAGTTAATGATGTCGCTTGACACGAGCGGCTCGTCAGAGAATTCGAGTACGCCCGCGAGGCGACCTGAACTCGCGGCGTCGCGGAAGGCGTCGTTGATCTCCGCGACGCTCGGCGTGGCGCGGACGTTCGCGACGAGATCGGTGATCGACGCGTCGGGAACGGGAACGCGGAGTGCTAAGCCATCGAGGTGGCCGACTAGGTCCGGGAGCACCAGTCCCGTCGCCTTGGCGGCACCGGTCGTCGTCGGCACGATGTTGATCGCCGCGCCACGCGAACGTCGGGCGTCCTTGTGCAATGCGTCAACGAGGTTCTGATCGTCGGTGTACGCGTGCACGGTCGTCATGAAGCCGTTGTCGAGGCCGAACGCGTCGTCGAGGACCTTGGCGAGCGGAGCGAGACAGTTTGTCGTGCACGATGCGTTCGAGATGATGAAATGCCGTGTCGCATCGAACTGATCCTCATTGACTCCTAGGACGAAAGTGGCGTCTGGGTCCTGCGCGGGCGCAGAGATAACGACGCGCTTCGCACCGGCTTGAAGATGCTCCGCGGCCCTGTCGCGCTTGGTGTATCTGCCCGTTGATTCGGCGACAACGTCAATCTGGAGCTCGCCCCAGGGAAGGTCCTTCGCGCTGGGTACGGCGAGCATCAGGATCCGACGATCGCCCACGAGCATCGACTCACCCTCGACGCGCACCGGATCCGGGTAACGCCCGTGAACCGAGTCACGGGCGAAGAGGCGCGCGAGGGCCTCCGGAGCGCCGAGATCATTGATCGCTACGACCTCGATGTCTGGGTGAAGGGCAATCGCCGCGCGCAGAAAGGACCGCCCGGTTCGTCCGAAGCCATTAATCGCTACTCGCACCGTCATCGCGACTCCTTCATTGTAAATATCTCGTACACGTCCTGCATGATATTTTCGCAGCCTCGCTCCGAGCGTGAACCGGGTCAAAGGTCACAATGATGCTTCGTGGCCCGAGCGAAATGATGTTCGCGCGGCGTCGTTGCGTCAACGATGTCGTAGTGTGAAAGCGATGCCACGCTCACGTGAGACCGATCGACGCGACGTTCACCTTCGTTCAGCGCTGATCGAACTGTTGGGATTCAATACCAGAAATGCATGTGTTGGTCCATTGCGCGGGATGTCGCGGCGGTTCGGAAGTTCGCCGTGGGATTCGTAACCGGAGCCCAGAACTTCGACGTGGTCTGCCTGGGCGACGTCGTGACCGATGAGTTCATCCACCTTCCCGACGGTCCCGTGCGAGTGCGTGTCGACGACGCCGGGCGCTGGCTCGAGATTCCCCTCGGTACCAAACTCGTCGTCGCAGAAGACTCTCGAACGAGCGCGGGTGGCAGCGCCGCCAACGCCGCCGTGGCAATGTCGCGTCTCGGGCTTCGTGTAGGTCTTGCGAGTTACCTGGCCCACGATCAAATCGGCCTCGACATCTTGAGTGCGATGCGTGGTGACGGCGTCGGGACTGAACTCGTGCACGTCGACTCACCGAGTCACACGGTACGTAACTTCATACTCGCCTTCGGTGGCGAGCGAACGATTCTCGTGCGTCACGCCGAGTTCAACTATCACTGGAGGGGTTTGAAGGACCATGAGATTCCTGCCTGGTTCTACGTCAACTCACTCGGTCCCGACGCATTGAATTATCAAGACGATGTGGCCGACTGGCTGGACCATCACCCGAGCGTGCGGCTGGCTTTCCAGCCCGGTACGTTCCAGGTCGAAGCGGGCACGACACGACTCGCTCGCCTGTACGAGAGGGCTGAGGTGCTGCTCTGCAGCCGCTCGGCCGCTGAGGCGATCGCGGACAAGCCGGGTGCCGATGTCGGCCAAACACTCGAGGCCTTGAGAAAACTCGGGCCCCGAAGCGTCGTAGTGTTCAACGAAGCCGGCGGTGGCGTCGCCGACGACCAAGTCCAGCGCCTTTCCGTCGAGGAGTTCTCCGAAGCCGAGCCCGCGTTGGACGATACAGGGGCGGGAGACGCGTTTGCCGCAACTATCGTCGCGGCCATCGTTCAGGGCGTGCCCCTGAAAGAGGCACTTCGCTGGGCGGCACTGAACGCTGCGGAGGTAACGCGCCAGTTCGGAACACAGGCTGGCCTCTTGCGCCGTAATGACCTCGTCACCCGACTCGAGGCATCTCCGGAGTTTGTCGCCCGCGATCGATAGGGCACGCAGTCTTGTCATGGTGACCGCTGCGTCTTGGCGCGACCGGTATTTCTCCTAGTGCACTGTGAGTTCGCTGGCGACCGCGAGCAGCGCCGGGGGCACTGGTCGCGGTCCCAATGCCACAGCACTCAGCGGCACGAGTTCGGTCGTGGTGTCTCCGGCGTCGACGAGCGTGGCGAACGCGCCCGAGTGAACTGCTTGCATCGCCGCGACCCCGCAGTTCGACGCGAGCAGCCGGTCTGACGCAATCGGCGGGCCACCGCGCTGAATGTGGCCGAGCACAGTGAGACGAGTCTCGTAGCCGGTACGCTCGGCGAGCGCGTCCGCCACTCGCGATCCGGCCGATCCGTCGTTCGTCTCATCACGCAATGCGCCCTCGGCGACGACAACGACCGAGGAGGTCGATCCCGCGTCGTGGCGTTGTGCGATGGCCTTCGCGAGTTGGTCGAAGTCCACAGGCACTTCGGGCAGACAAAGTGCGTTCGCTCCGGCGGCAATTCCCGCGCACACGGCGAGCCACCCTGAAGTGCGCCCCATGACCTCCACGACCATCAACCGGTCGTGGCTCTCGCCCGTGGTCTGGACCCGATCTATTGCTTCGGCCGCGGTCGCCACTGCCGTGTCGAACCCAATGCAGCGATGAGTACCTAAAACATCGTTGTCGATTGTCTTGGCGACGCCCACGAGCGGCACGCCGAGTTGCATGAGTTTGAGCGCCGCGCCCAGCGTTCCGTCGCCTCCAATGACCACGAACGCGTCGAGACGTTCGCGTTCAAAGGTAGCGAGCACCGCCTCGGTACCGCCTTCGTGCTTCTCAGGGTGGTAAAGGGCGGTGCGAAGGATTGTGCCGCCCGTCTGCAGGAGTCCCTTGGTGTCAGCCTCGGTCAGCGTGGCCCCTTCGCCTTCAGCCACGCCACGCCAGCCATGGTGAAAGCCAATGACCTCGTCGCCGTCATTCGCCGCACACAATACGATGGCGCGAATCGCGGCGTTAAGACCCGGACAGTCCCCGCCGCCGGTGAGCAAACCAACACGCATGAACCCTCCATTCAACGTCCGTCCCTAGTTTGACCGTGCTCGCGGAACGCTCTCTAGAGACCAAGGTCCCATTCGCGCGGTCACTGAAGTGGAGCACATTCGGGCCATTAGTCCCTAACGAACTGCGTTCGCTCGCGGACATCATTGAGGTGAAGCGAGGTGGAGATGGTCCAAAGCGAGCGCGGCCGAGAGTCGGCGGTCGTGCACGACTACCCACTGGCGTGGGCGTTCGACGGGTTGTTGACCAACGGCTCGTCCGTGCTCATTCGTCCGATCCGTGCGAGGGACGCGCCGCAACTCGTCTGCTTTGGCGACGTCCTTGTTCGTCGCGACGCCGTCGATTCCAACTCAACGCAAGAAGCGGCCGAAAGTGTTGCCGACGCCGACTACTCCTTGCGGATGGCCTTTGTGGCTATTGCCTCCGACGAGATCGTTGCGGTCGCCACCTACGATCGCGCCCACGCAAATGATTCCGCGGCCACGATCATTGTTGACGTCAAAGAGCCCTATCGTCAGCACGGGGTCGCGACGCTGCTTTTTGAGAGTCTGGCTGCATACGCGCGCTCACAAGGAGTAGAACGCTTTCACGCCGAGGTGGCGACTGGCAATGAGAACATGCTCGGGGTCCTTCACGCGCTGGGCTTGCGGATGGACTCGGTCGTTGAAGGCGACGTCGTGAGACTCGATATCGACCTTCGTCCGACGAGCGAGTATCGCGCGACGTGTGATGAACGAGAAGCGGTCGCCGAAGCGGCGAGCATGGCCGCCGTCTTGCGTCCCCGGGTCATAGCCGTTGTGGGGGCGGGACGTCGTCCGGGCAGTGCGGGGCACGAGGTCGTGCGATCACTTCTCGCCGGCGACGTGACGGGCACCGTGTACCCGGTGAACCCGAAGGCCCGCTCTGTCTGCGGCGTGGCGGCGTTCCCCGACCTTTCCTCGGTGCCCGAGCGCGTCGATCTCGCCATTGTCGCGGTACCGGCCGCGCAGGTATCGAAAGTTCTCCAAGAGGCCGCTCTCAGTGGTGTGCGCGCCGTGACGGTCATCACGGCGGGGTTCGCCGAGACCGGTCAGGTCGGCGCCGCCGCGGAGACCGAACTGCTTTCGATGGCGCGCGAGTACGGCATGCGCATCGTCGGGCCGAACTGCCTCGGTCTCGTGAACACCGACCCCGAGGTGCGAATGAACGCCACTTTCGCCGGCCTCGATCCGCTCCCGGGTCGTCTGGCGCTGATTTCACAGTCAGGAGCGGTCGGCATCGCCCTCGCTGAGCAGGCGAGCGCCGCGGGTGTTGGACTTTCGAGCTTCATCTCGGTGGGCAACAAGCTCGACGTGAGTTCGAATGACCTGTTGTGCTTTTTTGAACGAGACGAGCGGACTTCGGTCATCGCCCTTTACCTCGAGTCGCTGGGCAACCCGAGAAAGTTCGCCCGCATCGCGCGGCGCATCAGCGAGCACAAGCCGATTGTCGCTTTGAAGGCGGGCAGAAGCGCGGCCGGAGCGAGAGGCGCGCGCTCGCACACCGCAGCGGCCGCTACTCCGGAAGTGTCGGTGGAGGCGCTCTTGCGAAGCGCCGGAGTGATAAAGGTCGATCGTCTCGAAGAACTGCTCGACGTTTCGATGCTCGTACTCGCGGCGCCCCTGCCGGCGGGTCGGCGCGTCGCGCTGCTGGGAAACTCCGGGGGACCGCTCATCCTCGCCGCCGACGCGTGCGAAGCCAACGGCTTGCTCGTGACCGAGCTCGACGAGGCGACGACGACTGCGCTCCACGGATGTTTGGCCGCCGCCGCCGCGACGTCCAATCCGGTCGACCTGACGGCCGACGGAACTCGCGAGACGCTCGAGCGGGCTCTGGAAATCGTCCTCGCCGACGCGGCGATTGACGCGGTGATCGTGGTGGTGACCGAGGTGATATGCCTGTCGGGCCACGACGCTCGCCTCGCCGTCGAGGCGGTCGCGTCGCGCTTTGACAAACCGCTCGTCGCGTGCGTGCTCGGCCGTACACCTTCGAGTCACGGGCTCGAATTCCGTCGTGTCGCCGAGATTCCCACTCCCGAGCGCGCGGCGTCCGCGCTGGCTCACCTGTGTCGTTACGCGCAGTGGCGAAACCGCCCGAGGATTTCACTTGATGAACCGACGGCAATGGAGCCGCCTTCGGTCGTTCGAGAGATCGTCAGCGATTGGCTCGCCGAGAACCCGGCGGGCGGATGGCTCGGGCTCGATGAGGCGGCGCGCCTCCTGAGTTCGTGCGGGTTGCCCATACTGGCGACCCACGCGGTCTTCAGCGCCGACGAGGCCGCCGCCGTGGGCGAGTCCCTCGGCTTTCCGGTAGTTCTGAAGGCCCGCTCGGGCGACCTCGTCCACAAGTCCGACGTCGGTGGCGTGGCGACCTCGCTGACGAGCGCGAGCGCGGTCCGCGCCGCGTACGAGGAGATGTCGGCGCGGCTCGGACAACAGATGGGTGGCGCGGTCATTCAGCCGATGGCGAAGGCGGGCGTCGAAGCCATCGTCGGACTCACGGTAGATCCCGTCTTCGGGTCGGTCGTGATGGTCGGACTCGGCGGGGTCATGACCGACGTACTGGGTGACCGGGCGTTCGCCGTGCCCCCACTCGATCCTCGAGAGGGACAGGCAATGGTCAGTTCGTTGCGCGCCGCGCCACTGCTGGATGGCTTTCGGGGCGCGCCACCAGTTGATCGACGGGCGCTGGCGGCCCTGGTCGAGAAGGTGGCCCGTGTCGCCGAGGAGGTACCCGAACTCGTCGAACTCGACTTGAATCCGGTCATCGTCACGCCGGACGGCGCTCTCGTCGTTGACTGCAAGGCGCGTCTCGCCCCTCGCCACCTCGGTCCCGGTCCGTTGTTTCGAGCCCTGGGCCCACGAGGTTGACCCTGCCGGGCGTCAGGCACCGCGAAGCGCACGACGAGAGACGTGCTCGACGAGTCGTAACGGGACCTTCTTCCCTGGTCGAGTGGTCGCGAGCTGCGCGAGACTACGGTTGTGTTCGATAGCCACGACGCCAACGAGCAACGCCGACCCAGCGACGTCGCGACACTGAGTGTCGGTGCCGTGGTCGTGTTGGGAGTGGACGATTTCGCGACGTTGATCTCGAGATTGTTGGAGCTCGGTTACGAAGTGAAGGGACCCGTCGTGCGGGCGGGAGCGATCGTGCCCGGCGCGCTGAGTGGTGTCGGGGACCTTCCGAAGGGCGTTCACGACGAACAGGGTCCCGGAGAGTACCGACTCGCGCACGGCGACGACGATCACCTCTTTGACTGGGCCGTCGGTCCGAGCGGTTGGAAGCCTGAGTTCTTTCCCCCTCACGACGAGTTGTGGCGCGCCCGAGTTTGCGATGGCCACGTGGAGCTGGTCGAGACCCCCGACGAGCGACGCCCGCTCGCGGTGGTGGGGGCGCGTCCTTGTGAGGCGGCCGCACTCGGGGTGCTTGATCGCGTCTTCATCGATGGAGCGCACAGCGACACGCGCTACGCCGAGCGTCGCGAGAACGCCTTTGTCGCGGTCGTGGAGTGCTCGAGCCCCGCGGCAACCTGTTTTTGTGACTCCATGGGCACCGGTCCGAACGTCGAAGCCGGTTTTGATTTGGCGCTCACGGAGTTGGACGATGACGACGGCCACCGATTCTTGGCGCGCGTCGGTTCTGACCGCGCGCTCGCCGCGCTCGAGGGCGTGGCGTTCTCGCTCGCCTCGGCGCAGGACTTTTCCGCACGCGACGCCGTGCTCGAGGGCGCTCGGCGTCGAATGGTTCGTCACCTGGACGTCGACGGCCTCGCCGGGGTGCTCGCGAGAAACCTGGAGCACCCGCGCTGGGCCCAGGTAGCCGAGCGCTGCCTCTCGTGCGGTAACTGTACGCTGGTCTGTCCAACGTGCTTTTGCAGCGACGTACGCGATGCGACCGAACTCGACGGCGACGTGGTTCGCCAACGTACGTGGGCGTCGTGCTTCAGTGTCGACCACTCGTATCTGCACGGCGGCGCGGTACGCCCGACGACCCAGTCGCGCTATCGCCAGTGGATGACCCACAAGCTTTCGTCGTGGTGGGACCAGTTCGACACGACCGGCTGCGTGGGCTGTGGCCGATGCATCGCCTGGTGTCCCGTCGGCATCGACCTCACCGAAGAGGCAGCGGCAATCGTTCGCTTCGACGGCGTGACCTCGGTGACGCGGCCGAGCGTACGGAGTCACTTGTGAGATCGATAGACGAACTCGTTGCCGCTCACCCTTTCGCGGCCGGACTCAATGACGAGCACCTGGCGTTGGTGGCGGGGTGCGCCCACAACGTCTCACTAGACACGGACACGATGCTCTGCGTGGAAGGGGCGAGCGCTGACATGTTCTACCTCTTGCGTCGAGGTCACGTTTCGATCGAGGTGCACCAGGCGGGGCGCGGCCCGATCGTGATCGAGACCGTGGGACCGGGGGACGCGGTGGGATGGAGTTGGCTCGTGCCCCCGTATCGCTGGACTTTTGACGCGCGCGCAATCCAACCGGTGGGCGCTCTCGCCATCGACGGCGCGTGTCTGCGCGCGAAGTCTCTCGAGGACACGACGCTCGGCTTCGCCCTCTTGTCACGAGTGACGCAAGAGCTCCTCGAACGACTTCAGGCAACCCGAGTACGGCTGCTCGACCTCTACG
>PLXU01000199.1 GCA_003151555.1 Acidimicrobiaceae bacterium
GGTCCACGTCGAGGTCCTTGACGATTCGCACCACTCCGCTGGTCTTGGTCGCGGCGCCGTAGGACGACACGGCCATGAAGTCAACTTCGACGGGAAGTTCAATGGCGCGCATGAGGTCGGCCATGAAGTTGACCGCCCCCTTTAAGACACAGACCAGCAGCGGGGGGTTCTGGGCGTAGTCGAGGGTGATTTGTTTGCCCAGTTCGTGTATGCGGTCGCGGACCTGCTTGGCCGACACCACGACCTCGCCGAGATCGTGCTGAGCCCACTTGGCCGTGAAATCCTCAGAAGAATGACTACCCATGTGTGGCCAGCGTAGTGGAGGGCTACTGAAGCGTCAGGTGCTGGCCGCTCCTCGACAGCCGTCGTCCACCGCTCAGTTCAGTGGCGACCGCGTCGCCGGACACGACCTCGAGCGCCCGTGTGACTTCGTCGGCCGACGGTGGGTGGGTGCCGTCACCTTCATCGACACTCGTCAGTTGGACCCGCAGCCAACGGCGCAGTCGCGCCTTGGGCCAGTCGCGCAATTCTCGACAGTCCGCGTCGCCGAGCGAGACGTGATCGGCGCCGCTCAGTTGATTGAGCCAAATCCGTTCGTCGTGCATCAGGCTCGCCTGACGCGCGAAGATCGGCACCACGTCGCGCCCGGCCACGTCGCGCATGACCGGCAGCAGTTCGTGGCGGATGCGATTGCGTCGAAAGTCGGCGCTGTCATTGGTCTCGTCGTAGAGGGGCGTAAAGCCCTGGCCCGCGACGAACTCGTGCAACGCGGCCCGGCGCACGTCACGCAACGGTTTGGTGGGATCGTCCACCATGGGCGACATGCCGTCAATGCCGCTGCCGCGCAGCATGTTGAGCAGCACCGTCTCGACGAGGTCGTCCATGGTGTGACCAGTCATCACGCCCTTGGGCATGGCCTGGCGCCGGGCGCTTCGCGCCCTCGACTCGAAATTGCCGCCCGCGTCGACCACCACGTCATGGCGCACGAAGTCGACGCCGAGCGTCGCGCACAGGGTCTTGACGAACTGGGCGTCTTCGCCGCTCGCGGCGCGGGCGTGGTGATCAACGTGATGGACCGTCACCGCCAATTGCGCCTGCAACGCCAGCAGCAACAGTCCGAGCGAATCCGGACCGCCCGAGACGGCTAGGTCGACCGGCGTGGCGGCGTCGGGAAAGTGGCACTCCAGAAGCAGGGCCTTGGCCGGCGACGTCATGCTCGTAGGTTACAAAACGGCGCGACGAAGTGAACGGGCGCGCAGCGCGCCCCACAGCCGCGCGCCCAGGAACAGCACGGCGCCCAGCGTGCCCACGAAGAAACCGATCGGCAGGTTAAAGGTGTAGGAAGCGGCGATGGAGAGCCACACCGTGACGAGCGCCAACGCGATCGACAGCGCGATGGCTCGAGAGGGGCGCGACGACAAGAGCCGGGCCGCGGCCGGCGGACCGATCATCAAGGAGAAGGTCAGCAGGGCGCCCACCACGGGCACCGTCAACGCCGTCGACAGCGCCAGCACGACCAGGAACACCGTCTCGATCAGCGTGGCGTTGACGCCGCGCGCCTCGGCCAGTTCCGGCGCGACCGAGGTGAAGACCAGGGGGCGAAAGAGCGCGACCAGCGCCACCACGCAGACCACGCCGAGGACCACCACCGGCACGATCTCGCTGCGAGAGACGCCGAGGATCTCGCCGAAGAGCAGGGCGTTGATCGCCGGCTCGTACTCGGTGCTGAGCGTCAAGAACGCCGCGCCGAGGGCGAGCATCAACACCAGCGAGAGGGCCGTGGCGACGTCGTTTCGGGTGCGCCGGCTGGTGGCCCCGATGCCGAGTGCGGCCGCGACGGCGAACGAGACGAGGCCCACCAGCGGATTGAGTCCCACCAGATTGGCGCCGGCCGCGCCGGCGAAGGCGCCATTGGGGATCGCGTGCGCGGGGAAGGAGGCGCCGCGCAGCACCACGAAGAAGCCAACCGCGCCGGCCAGCACCGCGACGATGGTCCCACTGATCCAGGCGTTGGTCATGAAGCTGGAGAACATGTCTAGTGCCACCCGATCGGATCGCCGTGCACCGCCGCGCGGGCCGGGACCGGTGCCTTGGAACGGCGACGGCGCTGGACCAGACTCGCCAGCGTGAACTCGACCACCACCACAACCACCACGAAGAAGCTGACCGGTAACGCGCGGTGCGACGAGGTCCAGTAGTAACTGTCGTAAGCCAGCACGATGCCGAGCAGCGTCGCAAGGACGCCCAGCACAACCGCGAGCACCACGCCAGCGCCGAAGCGCGTGACCAGTTTCAATGCGCTGGCCGGCGGGCCGATCAGCAGGGCCGTCGAGAGGATGGAGCCGATGATGATGGCCGAGAGACCGACCGAGACGGCCAGGATCACCATGAAGACGAATCCGATGGCGCGCAGGCGCACACCGCGCGCCGACGCCAACTCAAGGTTCAGCGAACTGAGCAGGAGCGGACGACCAATGATGGCGAGCGTCGCCAACACCACCGCGCTGAGCGCAACCACGGCGGGCAGCGTGGATGACTGCACGGTAAAGATCGAGCCGAAGAGGATCAACTGCGTGGTCCCCGTGGCGGCGCTCTGGGTCGCCGAGAGGTACAAGAACAGCGCGGCCAATCCGGTGGCGGCGCCCAGGACGACGCCCGTGGCGATGTCGCGGCCCTTGACTCGCTGGACCCCGATGACGTCCATGGCTCCGGCCCCCACCACGCCACCGCCGACAAAACCGACGAGCGGCGCCACACCGGCGAGGAACGCCCCGGCCCCACCGGCCATGGCGACGTCGGTGAGGGCGTGCCCGGCGAAGGATTGACCGCGCAGCACGGTGAAGATCCCCACGACGCCCGAGACCACGGCAACTACCGCCCCGACCAGCAACGCCGTGCGCACCGACTGGTTGGCGAAGAGTCCCGGTTCGAAGAGCCAGTTCATCGAACTACTCGACCACGAGTTCGGGGTGATCGGCGACGGACGAACTCTCGTCGCTGTCCTGGCCGGCGACCACCAACACGCGCCCGTGCACGCGAAGAACGTCGACGTGATGTCCGTAGAGCGCGCTGAGTACGTCGGGGCGCACCACTTCATCGGTCGTGCCGCTCGCGACCCGGCCGTTGGCTACGTAGACCACGCGGTCCATGACGGGCAGCAACGGGTTCATCTCGTGCGCCGAAAGGAAGATGGCCACGTGTTGTTGCGTGGCCACTTTATGCAGGAGCGCAATGATCTCGGCCACGCTGCCCGGGTCCAAGTTGGCGAGGGGCTCGTCGAGCAGCAAGAGTTCCGGTCGGCTTACCAAGGCGTGCGCGATCAGCACGCGCTGCTGTTCGCCGCCCGAGAGGCCGCCGACTTTTCGATCGGCAAACTCCTGCGCGTCGACGGCAAAGAGCATCTCATCGACCGCGAGGTGGTTGGCGCGCGTTCGGCGCGTGAGGCCGTAACGATTGCCGTCAATGCCGAGCGCGACGAGGTCGCGCGCCCGGATGGGCATGTCGGGGTCGAAGAGAACTTTCTGGGGCACGTAGCCCAGTGACCGGTTGGAACGCTGCAGGGGCTCGCCGTGCACGGTGACCTCTCCGCGTTGGGGTGTTTGCAGACCGAGGATCACTCGAAAGAGGGTGGTCTTGCCCGATCCGTTGGCGCCGATGAGTCCGGTGAACTCCCCGTGGTCAATGCGGAAATTCACGTCGTTGAGGATCTCGCGTCCGTCGATGGACACGTCCACCTTCTCGACACGCAGCAGTTCTGATCCCGCGACGTCCATGTGCGCCAATGCCATCACAGCTCCTTGGTTGAAGTGTTCGTCGTCAGCGCCTTGGTCAGCGCCGCGATCTCGGCTCGCATCCACGACTGGTAGTCGTAGCCGGGCGTGGGCATGGTTTCGTAGAACGCCACCACTGGCACCCCGGATTTCTCGGCCAGCGAACGAAGCGATTCGGTCACCGTGCTCGAGACCTGGGCGTTGTAACAAAAGACCTTGACAACGTGCGACGTAGAGAAGGACTGCTGCAACGCGATGTCCTCGGGCGAGGGATCGACCCCGTTCATGACGTCGGCCTGGAAGCGAAACGGCGTCACGTTGTCTAGCCCCAAGTCGCGCAACAGGTAATCAGCCACCGGCTCCGTCGTGGCCACCTTCGCACCGGCGAACTGATGGCGAAAGTCCGCGACCACGTTCGCGAGGTGCAGCATCGAGATGCGAAACGCATTCAGCCGCGTGGCGAAGTACCGCTCGTGCGAGGGCGCGATCTTCGACAGATCCTTTTCAATCTTTACCGCCGTCTTGTCCATCGCACTCGGGTCGTACCAAAGGTGGGGATTCTTCGTGTCGTTCGCCAAGCCCACTACGGACTGGACGTCGATCACGTCACGCGAAGTAGTGGGCGACGCCGATTCCAACTGGTTCATGAATTCGTCGTAACCGAGGCCATTCTGCACGACCAGTTGCGCGCTCGCGATGCTTCGAGCGACGCTGGTGCTCACTTCGAAAGAGTGCGGATCGGTGCTGGGGTTGCTCATGATCGCGCTCACCTGCACGTACTTCCCGCCGATTTGCGAGATCACGTTGGCGTACTGATTCTCCGCGCCCACCGCTTGCACCCGGCCAGCCGCGTTGGGCGACGCCGTGCCGCACGCGCTAAGGGTGAGTGCCGTGACGGCCACGGCGCTTACCAAGACGGCGCATCGCCAGCGTCGCGGGGAGCGGCGTCGCTCGATCACCCCACGGCCTCCCGGCGTTCTCAGAATCATTCCAACTACGTTAATCAGAATCATTCTAGAAAGCAACTCAGAAGTTGGTACGCTGGTGGGGTGGTCATCGCCCGCAATACCGCCCAACGCCGTGAGGTCATCAGCGTGCTCGGCGGCGTCCAGGGTTTCGTAAGTGCCCAGGAACTCCACGGCCTCATTGCCCGTGAGGGCCAGCAAATCGCCCTCGCCACCGTCTACACCCAACTAAAGAAGCTGGTGGAGAGTGGCGAAGTGGACGTGGTGATGACCGACCGCGGTGAGAGCCTCTACCGGCGCTGCCACGTGGACGTGCACCACCACCACCTGGCCTGTCGCAACTGCGGTGCCATCGTCGAAGTCGACGCGCCCGAACTCGAACAGTGGGCGCACGAGATCGGTGAACGACACGGATTCGCCGATCTGCGCCACGTGCTCGAACTCAACGGAATCTGTCCCGCGTGCCAGTCGAGCTGACGCTTACCCCCGAGTCCCGGGGTCCTCTGAGCGTCTATCCGATCAAGTCGGTGCGCCAGTTCGACGTCGTCGCCTTCGTCACGGACCGATTCGGCGGCGTGAGCGAGCCGCCCTACAATTCGCTCAACCTCGCCACCCACGTGGGCGACCGCATCGAGCACGTGCGCGAAAACCGCCAACGCGTGGCCAACGCCATCGATGTCGATCCCGCGCACCTGATTACCATCAGCCAGGTGCACGGCACCGACGTGGTGGACGTCGACGTCGATTCGTCAATGCGTGAAGGCGACGGCCTGGTCAGTGCCCGCGGCGACCTCGCCCTCGCGATACTGGTCGCCGACTGCGTGCCCATCCTCTTGGTCGACGACGCGTCAACGAAGTTTGGTGTCGTGCACGCCGGCTGGCGGGGACTGGCCGGCGGCGTTCTCAAGAGCGCGCTCGCCCACTTCGTCAACCCGGGCTCGGTGCACGCCGTGCTGGGGCCGTGCATCTCGATGGCGGGCTACCAGGTCGGACCGGAAGTCGCGGCTCACTTCATCGCGATTCACGACGCGCTGTGCGCCGACGAAGGCGACCGGTCGCGCCTCGACCTTCGCCACGTCGTCGCCAGCCAACTGCGTGAGCTGGGTGTCGTCGATCAACACGTGACGCTGTGTCGTCAGAGCACGGATGGCGGCGAGGTGTTCTACAGCGACCGAGCACAGCGGCCCTGTGGTCGTTTCGCCCTCGTCGCGAAACGGTCTTCGCATGCGTGAGCGCGCCGAGATCTTTTCCTACGTCGGCCTCGACGTCACCCGCGATTCGCTGGTGGGCCACTACGAACTCGACGGACGGCCATTCACCGAGGTCGTCACCTTCCAAGACGTGGGGCACCTCACCACTGCGTCCGTCACGTCCGTCGCCCAACTCTGGTACCTGCTGGCCGGCCTCTCCTACTACAAGGCCGGCGCCGCGCGGCGCGTCGACTTCGCGGCCACGCCGGTCGGGCCCCGGGCCCGATCACTCGTGCGCGCCGCGCTGCTGGACGGTCTCGGCGAGTTCTCCGTTCGCAATGACCTCGACCTGTCCGACGTGGTCTTCGAAGGTGGCGCGACGAGTGAACGGTCCACACCGGTCCTCGACGTCCATCAAGTGCTCACGGCCTTTGGCGGCGGCATCGACTCAGTCGTGACGGTGAACGAACTGAGTCACCACATTGACCAAACGCTCTTTGTCGTGAGCCCCCTGAGCGGTCACTTCACCCCGCTCGAAGAGACGGCCCGAGTGACGGGCCTTCGCATCGCGCGGGCCACCCGTTCAATCGATCCCCAAATGCTGGACAATGACGGCGACGACTTCAATGGTCACGTCCCGGTCACGGCCATGATCACCCTGCTCGCGGTGACGGCGGCGATCTCGTCGGGTCGTGGCGGCGTGGTGATGAGCAACGAACACTCGGCCTCCTCGCCCAACCTCGCCTGGCGGGGCCGCGACGTCAATCACCAGTGGAGCAAATCGTGGATCGCCGAGGGACTCATCGCCGACGCCGTCAGTGAGGCGGTGGGCGACGACTTCGTGGTGGCGAGCTTCCTGCGCGAGCGCAGCGAACTCTGGGTCGCCGAGGTCTTCAGCCGTCTGACCCAGTACCACCACGTCTTTCGAAGCTGCAATCGCGCCTTCGCGCAACTACGCGACCAGCGCGCGACGAACTGGTGCGGCGAGTGCGACAAGTGCCTCTTCATCAATTTGATCCTGGCGCCGTTCCTATCGCGAGACGACCTTCGCGCGATCTTTCACGCCGAGCCCTTGAGCGACCCCGCTCGCGCCGACCAGTTGCGCACCCTGGTGGGACTGGGCACGACGCACAAGCCGTTCGAATGCGTGGGTGACCCCGACGAGAGCGCGGTGGCGCTGGCTAAGGTGAGCGCTATGCGCGAATGGTCCGACGTCACGCACCTCGCCGAGATAGCCGAGCTCGTACGTCCCGAACGTGACTTTGATGAACTTCTGACTGCCCAAGGACCGAGCCGTGTTCCGGCCCACTGGCTTCGTTAGCCTCGCGGCCAAGCGGGTGGGCATCTTCGGCTACGGCATGGAGGGACGGGCCACCGAGGCGCGCGTGCGCGACATCGCCGCCAGCGTCGTGATCGTCGACGACGCGAGCGACATCGGCCCCGACGTGCTGGTTACGGGTGAGGGCGGGCACGAAGCGTTGCTCACTTGCGACGTGGTCTTCAAGAGCCCCGGCATCCCTCGGCGCCGCGCCGATGTGCTCGACCTCGAAGCACAGGGCGTCAGTGTTGCCTCGGCGCTCAACCTCTGGTTCCACGACACCGATCGCTCGCGTATCGTGGCGATCACCGGCACCAAGGGCAAGTCGACGACCACCGCGTTGATCACGTACTTCTTGGAATGCCTCGGTGAGCCGGCCCAACGACTCGGCAACATTGGACGGCCCCCCTACGATCCCGCCGTCGACACCGACGCCGGTTGGTTGGTGCTCGAGGTCTCCAGCTTCCAGTGCGTCGACCTCGACATGGCCCCGGCGCTCATCGTCGTCACGTCGCTGGGCGACGACCATATTGACTGGCACGGCTCGGTGGAGAAGTACCGCGACGACAAACTCTCGCTCACGCGGGCCGAGGGCGCGCACCGCACGTTGGTGCCCGACAACGACACCTTCCGCGGCGTCACGCACCAGCTCGGCGGCGAAGTGTCGTTCGTGGCGCCCGACGAGTCGCACCTCGCGGCCGCCCTGGGACTGCTGGGTGCGCATAGCGACAGCAACGTCGCGCTGGCGCTCGCCGCGGTGTCGGCGCTCACCGGTCGCTCCGTCGACGAGGTGCGCCCACTGGTCATCGAGAACGGCGCCGGCTTCGTGCCCCTCAGTGGTCGTCTCACGCTGGTGGCGAGCGAGTGGGTCGACGACAAACTCGTGCGCTACGTCGATGACGGATTGGCGACCTCGGTGTTGCCCGCCGTGGCGGCCCTGGACGTCTTCGTCCTCGAACCACTCGTCTTGGTCGCGGGCGGCTTTGATCGTGGGGTCGAGTACAACGCCCTCGCCACGGCCATTGCCACGCGGGCCCAGCCCACGATGCTGCTCACCATGGGCGAAGCCGGAACGCGAATCGGCGAACTGGTCCGCGCACTTGATCCGGCCTTGGCGCAGGCAAACTTCGACTCCATGGACGAGGCGGTCGCGGCGGGACGAAGGTTCCTCGCCCAGGGTGGCGTCCTCTTGCTCTCACCCGGCGCCCCGAGTTTTGACCGCTACAAGAACTGGGAAGAGCGCTCCCAGGACTTCACCCGGGCGGTGC
>PLXU01000144.1 GCA_003151555.1 Acidimicrobiaceae bacterium
TGTCGCCGCCGACGTAGTTGGGATTATGACGCTCGCCGTCCATGGCCGTGCTGGTTGATCGCGCGAGCACCAGGTCCTTAAAGCCCGGCGCGAAGCGTTCGATCTGGTCTTCGATGCGCGACGTCATGTCGATCGTCGAGCCATTGGGCACGTGGCAGTAGGCCCACAGCGTCGACGCTCCCGGCGGTGCGCGAGTGGGGTCGACGACGCTGGGTTGGACCACGATGCAGAAGGGTCGCTCGGGGTGGCGCCCGGCGAGCACGTCGGCTTCGGCGCGGGCCACCTCTTCGAAGTTGCCCCCCACGTGCACCGTGGCCGCACGACGACACTCAAGCGCCGACCACGGGACCGGTCCCGAAAGCGCCCAGTCCACTTTGCAGACCCCCGGGGCGTGTTGGAAGCGAGCGACGGCCCGGCGATAGCGAGCGCTGAGACGCTCCCCGGCGACCGCCACCAGCGTCTCGGTGGACGTGTCAAAGAGCGTGGCTCGGGCCTCGGGCAGGTCGCTCATGTGCTTGATCCACCGTCCCGTGTGCACCACACCGCCCGCGCCGGCGATCTCGCTCAGCAGGCCCTCGACCAGACGGGCGCTGCCGCCCTCGGTCACGGGCCAGCCGCCCGCGTGCGCGGTCACGGTGAGAAAGATGCCGAAGGCCGCAGTGATCGGCGCGTCCAGCGCCAACATCGCGTGCGACGAGACCCCACCCAGCAGGGCCTTGGCTTCGTCGGTTTTAAAGCGACGAACCAGGTGGGTGGCCGACGGCAGCCCCGCCAGAGCGAAGCGGCCCATGGAGAGGGGACCCTTGGGCAACGTTCGCAGCGGCGCCAGAACATTGGCCACCAGCGTCGGTGCCGCCTTCACCAGCGGACCCATGAGCGAGGCGTAGGCCGGGCCGTCGACGCCAAGGCCGCTGGCGGTGTGCTCGACGGAGCCGGACACGACGCCCGCGCGCCCACCGTCCAACGGGTGGGCAAAGGCAATGTCGGGCGTGCACATGCGCACGCCCATCTTCTCGAGGTCCAGACCAACGAAGAACGGCGACAACGACACCATGGATTGGACCGTCGAGCAGACGTCGTGGTGAAAGCCCGGCAACGTCAGCTCCTGCGTCCGGCACCCGCCGCCCGCGCTCTGCATGCCCTCGATGACTTCAACGCGCAGGCCGGCGCGCGCGAGCAGCAGCGCGGCGGCCAGACCGTTGGGACCCGACCCAACCACCACGGCGTCGAGCGAGCTCATAGCCCCAGCACCATGGTCTCGGAGGCAATGAGCACTTGGGGTACCGAGGCGAAGCGCCCGGCGATGGCGTCGAGTTCGTCGTCGGTGCGGTCGGGTTTGTGATGAAAGAGCACCACGCGGCCAATGCCCGATCGACGAGCGAGCTCGACCGCGTACTCGGCCGCCGCGTGGCCATACGCCGCCTGCCCGGCCAACTCCTCGTGGATCAGGGAGGCGTCGTGGATCAGTGCGTCGGCCCCCTCGCACAGCGCGAGCGCCGCCGGGTGGTACTCGCCCCAGCCGTCGGGTCCCGGGCCGAGGTCGGTGGGACAGTGGTCGGACATGTAGGTCAACGCCGAGCGGCCATCGCTCACGCGATAACCGTACGTTCGTCCGCCCTTGTGGGGTATCTCGACCGTGGTTACCGCGAAGCCCTCGAAATCTTGGGTCCCCGGCGACAAATTGGAGAAGCTCCACTCGCCGCGCAATTCATCGGGGCGAATGGGAAAGTGCGGGGGCGACATCCCGCGCGCGAGGACCTCTAACGCACTCGATCCGTCACCCTGGTCGGGTAGGAACAGGGACGACCGGGCGTCGTCGCGATCGCCGGCGCGAAAAAAAGGCAGCCCGTGGGTGTGGTCCCAGTGCAGGTGACCCAGCAGGATCGTGCCGTGAAAGCCACCCCCGTTAAAGAGCGCACTGGCGCGGCGGATGCCCGTGCCGGCGTCGAGAATGAGCGTGGGCACGGTCGCCTCGTCGTGCGCGATCGCCACGCATGACGTAAAGCCGCCGTAACGCAAGAAGTCGCTTCCGGGCGCGGGCGTCGAGCCGCGTACGCCCAGGAGATGGACTCGCACGCGTTAGCCCGCGCTCGTATCTTCCCGGCGGTGTCCAGTGGAAAGCTGCTCGAGCGACGTGCGGTCCAGCGACTCGGCCGGAACCGACGCCACGCGACTCTTGGTGACCGCCACGATCGACGACGTGCGAGTACCGCCCTCCAGGTGGGCCCGTTCGCCCAGCAGCGCCCCGGGACCGTATTCGGCCACCCGTTCGCCGTCCACGTCGATGCGCAGCACGCCATCGAGAATGAGATACACGTCTGAACCCTTTTCACCCTGACGCACCAGGCTGGTGCCCTTGTCAATCTTCATTATCTTAGGTTTAGCGGCTCCGGTCATGAGTTGGCGCGACAGTGAGCGCTCGAGGGCCGATTCGACGACCGTGACGAAAGCCTCGGACTCCTGGTCGCCCCAGGGGGTGTGCTTGCCGAAGGACTTTCGGTACCAGTCGTTGAAGTCAATGAGCCCGGACTTGTTGACCAGGTGACCCTCGTGGTCGTAGACCCAGTGGCGCGGGAAACGGCTGGCCCCGGTCATCTCGTACTGGGTGGTGCCGTCGGTGTGCAGGGTCAGGCTCAGCGTGGTCCACGCGAGCGGCGCCTGCCACTGGATGAACGGGGCCCGGCGCACCGAACGCGGTGCCGGCATGCCCGTGCGACCCCCGGCCGTCTGGGTGAATTTGACCCAGCCGTCGCCGTACTCGACCTCGCGCTGGATGTCGGGCAGCGACACGGCCTGGAAGACGTGGCTCACCGGGCCGAGGCGCACGGTGGTGCTGCCGATCTGACCGCCGCCGGAGTAACCGGCACCAGCGATCTCGCCCGAACTGCGCACGTCGATCCACGCCGCGAGGCGGTTGGCGAAGCGGAACCGGTCGGCCGCGCGCAACTCGTCGAGACTGCCCAGTTCGTCGGGCGGCGGCGGATCGTAGTGGGCCATACCCACTTCGAACGGTAGGCGGGTGGTGCCTTGGATTGCTTCAGAGGGAATCCACGACAGGGACGTAACTGAACTTTGTATTTTCATGGGCCCATCTTCGGCCAACTTTTCGGATTGCAAAAGGATGCTGGCCCTATTTCGAGGGGTGGTCCTGGCACCCCCTCGCCTGCGGTGGGTCGCCCCCTTTTATTGGCCATCACGACGTGCCAAATTAGTCACGTGAGTGATGGTAACGAGGTGCAGCCAGGAGTCATAACGGTCTTCTTGGCCGACGACAATCTCATCGTGCGCGAGGGCGTGCGTGCGCTCATCGACCGCCACAAGGACCTCAGCGTGGTGGGCGTCGCCGCCGACTTCGACGGCACCGTGAACGGGGCCACCGAGGCAGCTCCCCAGGTGCTGGTCACCGATATTCGCATGCCGCCCCAATTCCACCGCGAGGGCATCGACGCCGCCAAGGAGATCCGCAAGCGCCATCCCGGTACCGGCGTGGTGATTCTGTCCCAGTACGACGACCCGGAGTACGCGGTGGCGCTGCTCGCCGAAGGCTCGGCCGGTTACGGCTATCTCCTAAAGGACCACATCGCCGAGGGCAACCAGCTCATCGAGGCCATCCGCACCGTGGCGACCGGCGGCACCGCCCTCGATCCCTCCATCGTCGAGGCCCTGGTGCGCCCCGTCACCTCCGCCGGTGAGCTCAACGCATCCGAGGAGGCCCTGCTGGCCCTGGTCGCCGAGGGCAAACCCATCAAGGCCATCGCCGTCGCGCGCGGACTGCCGGCCGAAGCCGTCGACGCCGAGGTCGAAGCCGTGTTCTTGAAACTGGCCCAGGGTGTCAGCGCCGGCAACCAGGGAGCGCTGCAACGTCTTCGTTTGCTGCACCTGGCCATCGTCGATCGCGAAGAACAGGGCGAGACGTTGTCGCGGCTACTGCCCGGCGGCATCGCGGAAAAATTACGCCTGGAGGGCCGTCGCATCGGCGAGACTGAGCGCGTGGAGGTGACCGTGGTCATGAGCGACATCCGTGCGTACTCCGCCATTGCCGAGCACGCCGACCCCAGCCAGTTGGCCGGCCAACTCAACACCCATCGCGCGGCCATGAATCAGGCCATCCTCGGCGAAGGCGGCACGGTGATGCAGTTCGTCGGCGACGCCGTCATGGCCGTCTTCGGCGCGCCGGTCTCCCAGGCCGACCACGCCGACCGGGCCGTGGCCGCCGCCGCCGGCATGCACGCGCGCCAGGCCGACATCAACGAGCGTTGGATCGCCGAGGGACTGCCCGAATTCGGACTGGGCATCGGACTGTCGACCGGCGTGGCCGCCGCCGCCCTGCTCGGCTCCGAAGAGCGCCTCGAGTACACGTTGGTCGGCGACACCGTCAACCTCTCCCAGCGCCTCCAGCAGATGGGCTCAGCCGGTGAGACCGTGATGAGCGAAGCCACGTTGCTGGCGCTCACGAGCGAAGTGGACACCGTGCGCCTCGAAGCGCAGCTGGTAAAGGGGCGCGATACGCCAGTGGTCGCCTTCAAAATCCTGGCCCTGGCCCATACTTCTGTCAATCCACCAGCCGCACCACAATCCGTTATGACGCCCTCGGGCGCACCAAAAAAAGGAGAAGCATCATGACCAGCGTCACCACAGACACGGCTTCACAGGCCGGCGCCGAGAGCACCCCGGCGCTCGAGGTGCACGGCGTGCGCAAGACCTTCGAAGCCGAGATCGCCCCGGTACGCGCTCTGCGCGGCGTGGACCTCACGGTGGCTCGCGGCACGTTCTTGGCATTAATGGGCCCCTCCGGGTGTGGCAAGTCCACGTTGCTCAACCTGATCGCCGGGCTGGAGAACGCCGACGAGGGCACCATCATGGTGGCCGGCGAACCCCTGACGGAGGGCTCCGAGGACGATCACGCCCTCATTCGCCGGCGCCATATCGGCATTGTCTTTCAGTTCTTCAACCTCTTAGAGGGCATGACGGTGCTCGAGAACGTGGCGCTGCCGGCAATTATCGCCGGACGAAACCGCAAATCGGCCGAGACGCGTTCACGCGACCTGCTGGACCTACTCGGCATTGGCGACAAGGCGTCGGTCATGCCCGGCGTGCTCTCGGGTGGCCAGCGTCAACGCCTCGCCATCGCGCGGGCCCTGGCCAATGAGCCCACCCTGTTGCTGGCCGACGAGCCCACCGGCGCGTTGGACAGCGCCGGCGGACAAGAGGTGATCGAGCTGTTGAGCCGCCTGCACGCCGCCGGCCAGACCATCATCCTGGTCACCCACGACGCGAACGTGGCGGCCGCCGCCGACACCGTGCTCATGATGCGCGACGGCAGAATCCTCGACCACGTCAACCCGGGCGCCGGATCGAACGGACCGGCCACCACGATCGGGACCCTGTAGACGTGCAAGACCAGGCGAGCGTGATGACCATCGATGACCAGGCCCTCGTCGTAGCCCCGACGGGACCAAGCCACGCCGCGTGGTCCTACCTGGTTGCGCTCGCGAGCATCGCGCTCGTCGTTGTCTCGCAGGTGGCCAAGCCCCACGTGGGCCACCGGGCCCTGTGGATTGTCTGCGCCGTCGTGATCCTCTGCTGGGTGGCGGCCGGGTTCAGCACCCTCTCGAGAACGCCGCGCATCAGCTGGCTCGTGATGGCCGGGGCCCTGTGCGCGTCCGTGGCGGCCGCGTCGGCGCGCATCGCCGACGCCGACGCTGGCCACGGCACGGCCCACGTCATCGCCACGCTGGCGGCGCCGCTGGCGATGGCGGTCTCGGTGCACGTCTTGCTCTCGTTACCCGACGGGCTCCTCGGCGCGCGATCGCGCCAGGCCACGGCGGCCCTGTGGTACGTCGTGGCCCTCGTGCTCGGCAGTTACCTCGCGACCACCACGCACGTGTTCGTGCCCTGGCCGGTGGCCGTGGGGTGGATCGTCGCGATCGCCAGCACGTTGCCCGGCCTCTACGTGCGCTACGTCGCCGCCAGCGCGGCGGGACGCCAGAGCATCCAGTGCCTGGCCGTGGGCGTCGTGCTGGCCGCCATTATCGCCATGATTACCTTGACGCTGCACCTGCTCGTCGCGTGGCCCGCCTCGGCCACGGTCGCGTTGCTCGCCAGTACGGCATTGCTGCCCCTCGGCCTGGTCGCCGGCACCTCGCGCTTCGCCTCGCGGGTCGACCGTTTGCTGGTGCACGTGCTGACCGTGCTCGGTCTGGTGATCGTCGTATCGCTCACGTACCTGGTGGCGCTGCGCGCCCTGGGCAAGACCCCCAAGAACTCCACCGATCGCGAGATCCTCTGGTGGGCCATGGTGGCTGGCGCCGCCGCGTCCGTCATCTACCTCGCCGTGCGCGGTCGCTTCGCTCGCATGGCGACGGGGCTCACCTACGGCGCGCGCGAGGCCCCCGACGAAGTCGTGCGCACGTTCGGCAGTCGCCTCACCCGCGCCATCCCCATGGACGAGCTCCTATTGCAACTGGTCGAGTCGCTGCGCAAGACCCTGGTGCTCACCTCGGCCGAGATCTACACCGGTACCGGGGAAGTCCTGGAACTGACCGTCTCGGTGCCCGACCTGGGCAAGCGTTCGTTGGTCGTCTCGGGCGACGAGCGCGCGGTCATTGCCCGCGCCGGCGTCTCGGGCAACGCGTGGGCGTCGGTGTGG
>PLXU01000137.1:0-12446 GCA_003151555.1 Acidimicrobiaceae bacterium
ACGCCGTGCCGGGCGTGCCCTACGAAATGACCGACATGTTCGAACGCGCCATCCTGCCCGACCTGCTGGCGCGAGTGCGCGAGTCCGGCACTACCTCGGTGATCATGAGTCGAGTCCTGCGCACCTGGGGCGCGAGCGAGTCGGCGCTCGCCGAATCGGTCGGCGAGCGTTTCGACGCCCTGGCGCTCGAGGGCCGGGTCACGATTGCCTTTTTGGCCTCGGGCATCGAGGGCATCAAGGTGCGCCTCACCGCCCAGGGTGACGACGAGCAGCGCGCCCTCGCACTGTTGGACGACGAAGAGGTTCTGGTGCGAACCCTCATCGTCGAGCGCTTCGGCGACATCATTTTTGGCACCGACGACGAGACCATGGAAGACGCCATCGCGAGGCGACTTGGGGCTCGGTCCCTGACGCTGGCCGTCGCCGAATCAGTGACGGGCGGCCTGATCGCGAGCCGTCTGGTCAACATCGTGGGAGCCTCCGCATGGTTTCGCGGCGGCGTCGTGAGCTACGCCGCCGAGGTGAAATTCGACCTCCTCGGCGTGCCCCGCGGCCCGGTGGTGAACGGGCCAGCGGCCGAAGCAATGGCCAGTGGCGTGCGCACGCTGTTGGGCGCGGACGTGGGCTTGAGCGTCACCGGCGTGGCGGGACCGCAAGAACAGGACGGCCAACCGGCCGGCACGGTCTTCGTGGGTCTCGCCGTAGGCGACGACGTCGAGCACGTGGCCCTGCACTTGCCCGGGGACCGGCCGCGCATCCGTTCCTACAGCGCCATCAGTGCGCTCGACGCATTGCGACGCAAATTGGACTCACTGGGTTGATCAATTCTTGCTTAATGTCAAGCAAGTGCGTGCGGAGGTTTTGATGTCGTCACTGAAGATTCGGGTTGACCCATCGTCGATGGGTTTCGACCCGACTCGTCTGCAACGGATTCAGACGCACTTCGACCAGTACGTGGTCGAACATAAATTGCCCGGCTGGCTGGCGACCGTGTCGCGCGGCGGCGAATTGGTCTGGACCGGCAAATCCGGTTACCGGGATTGCGAGAAGGAACTGGCGGTCACCGACGACACCATCTGGCGCATCTACTCGATGACCAAGCCAGTCGTCTCGATCGCCGCGATGATGCTGTACGAGGAGGGCAAATTCGACCTCAACGATGAGGCCGGGCGCTGGATCGAAGACCTGCGCGAGTCCCGCGTATTCGTGGGCGGCACCGCGGCCGGTCCCGAGACCATCCCAGCCCGTGGACCGGTGCGGATCCATCACTTGATGACTCAGACCAGCGGGCTCACCTACGACTTTCAGCGTTCGCATCCCGTTGACGAGATCTACCGCAACATGGGCTACGAATTCGGCCAGCCCAAGGACGCCGATCTCACCCAGGCGGTGCACGACTGGTGCACAAGTCCGCTGCTCTTCGAGCCGGGCACCAACTTCAATTATTCCGTGGCGACCGACGTGTTGGGCCGTCTCATTGAGATCTGGAGCGGCCAGTCGCTCGACGTCTTCTTGCGACAGCGCATCTTCGAGCCGCTCGGCATGCCCGACACGGGCTTTTGGTGTCCCGAGGACCGCCAGGACCGCCTGGCGATGCTCTACCTGTGCATCGCCGGCGACTTCTACCCGTGGCCAGACGTGGCCGAGCACGCCAAGTCCAAGCCCCAACTGTTGTCGGGGGGCGGCGGATTGGGTTCGACCGCCCACGACTACCAACGCTTCATGACCATGCTGCTGCGCGGGGGCGAACTGGACGGCGTGCGCCTGGTGTCGAGTCGGACGTTGGAGCTCATGACGCAGAATCACCTGCCCGGCGGCGTCGACCTCCCGGGATTCGCCATTGATTCGTATCGCGAGTCCGACCTCGCGGGCGTGGGCTTCGGGCTTGGCTTCGCCGTGGTCATCGATCCGATCAAGAACCGGAGCCTGATCTCGGAGGGTTCGTTCTACTGGGGCGGCGCGGCCTCGACGTTGTTCTGGGTCGATCCGCAAGAGGACCTGACGGTGAGCTTTTTTACGCAGTTGGTACCGACGGGGACCTACCCGCTGCGCCGCGAACTTCAGCAGTTGGTGTACCAGGCGCTGGTCGATTGAGCCGTCATCCACTGGGCTAATTCCCAGTAAATTGCTTACGAAGGACCCGGTACGAAAGAGGTCGGGAAATCCTTGTTACGAACACTTGTTCGTAGTACCGTGAAAGCGGGTGGAGCCCGACCGATGTCACTAGAGGTACATAGAGTGCCCAGTGACGAAGAACAAGGAGACAGTAATGGCAACCGACGACCGCGCCAAGGCCCTCGAGGCCGCACTCGGCCAGATTGAAAAGCAGTTCGGCAAGGGTTCGATCATGCGCATGGGCGAGAACCTGCACATGAACATCGAGTCGATCCCCACCGGCGCGCTGGCCCTGGATATGGCGCTCGGCATCGGGGGCCTGCCCCGTGGCCGCATCGTCGAGCTGTACGGTCCCGAATCCTCGGGCAAGTCAACCCTGGCCATGCACGTGGTCGCCGAAGCCCAGCGCAACGGCGGCGTCTGCGCCTACATCGACGCCGAGCACGCCATGGACCCGGTCTACGCGCGCGCCATTGGAGTGAACGTCGACGACCTGCTCATCAGCCAGCCCGACACCGGCGAGCAGGCGTTAGAGATCACCGACATGCTGATCCGCTCCGGCGCGCTCGACGTCGTCATCATCGACTCGGTCGCTGCCCTGACCCCGAGGGCCGAAATCGAAGGCGACATGGGTGACACCCACGTTGGTCTCCAGGCCCGCCTCATGGGCCAGGCGCTGCGCAAGCTGACTGGCGGACTGTCCAAGTCGAACACGCTGGCCGTCTTCATCAACCAGTTGCGCGAGAAGATCGGCGTCATCTACGGCTNNCGCGCCTCGACATTCGTCGCATCGAATCAATCAAGGACGGCACCGAGATCGTCGGCAACCGCACTCGCGTGAAGGTCGTGAAGAACAAGTGCGCCTCACCTTTCAAGCAGGCCGAGTTCGACATCATGTATGGCACGGGCATCAGTCGCGAGGGTTCGGTACTCGACGTGGCCGTGGAGTTGGGCTTCGTGAAGAAGGCCGGCGCGTGGTTCACCTACGAGGGTGAGCAAATGGGCCAGGGCCGCGAGAATGTCAAGACGTTCCTGCGCGAGAACCCCCAGATGATGGCCGAAATCGACGGACGCGTTCGCGAACGCATGGCCAGTGCCCTGCTGCCGGACGTCGAGTTCGTCGAGAGCGCGATTGACGTGGACGCACCGATCTCCTTGGATTAGGCCGGTACGACTGGCTCTTGGCCAGTGGTACCGGATTGCTATCGCTGGACTTCGCGACGCCGTGGTGAGTGACCTAGCGTGACGGCGTGAGTCAACGCTTGCAATTCCGTCACTTCCTGGGTTCCTTGATCCGCTCTACTCGTCGTTACCTGAACGAGGTGGCGACGGTTGGACCCGACGATCCCTACGCCCGTGAGTTCTTCTACTTTGGTCGCGCCGCGGCGCTAATGGCTCCCCAGGGCGTGGTCTACAACGAGCGTTACCTCTCGATTGGCGACGAGACGTTGATCGGACCCAACGTCTGTCTCACCGCAGGCATTAGTGGCGAGCAGGAGATGCTCAGTGCGCCGGTCGTGACGATTGGCAAGAAGTGCATAATTGGACGCGGTTCACACATCATTGGCCACTGGTCAATTCAACTGGGCGACGAGATCCAAACCGGCCCCTACGTCTACATCACGGACCAGAACCATTCCTACGAGAATCCCGATGAACCAGTCGGATGGCAAACCCCGACGGTGGCCGCGGTGCGAATTGGTTCGGGCAGCTGGTTGGGGGCCAACGTGGTGATCTTGCCGGGTACGGTGCTCGGGCGAAATACGACGGTAGCGGCTGGCGCCGTCGTGCGCGGGGAGTTTCCCGATCACGTTGTCCTCGGCGGTGTGCCCGCCAAAGTGTTACGTCATTACAGCACTGATGGGGGCTGGCAATCGGGTGCTCCCTAAAGTTAGGGCACGCGCGGCCTCGGCATGCTCGAAATCAGACGGAGTGCGGGTTCACTTCCGGAGGCCAACGTCGACGATTGCCATCTGGAGTGTCGTGATTTGGCCGTCGCGTCCCAGACATCGCGACCAGGGATATCTTTGAGTGCGATTTCCGGACCCAGTTGGCTTCTTCCAACAGCCGGAGAAAGGAGCCGTACTCGTGGCTGAACTATCGGCACCATGGCCGAAACAAGGTCCCGCTTCGTACTTTGCGTCAATCGAGCAGAAGTATGGTCGCTCGATTTCGGAGTGGCGGAAGATCATTGCCGGTTGTGACCTTGACAAGCACATGGTGATTGTTGGCTACCTCAAGTCCGAGTATGGGATGGGACACGGCCACTCGAACGCGCTCGTCGGTTGGACGCTGGCGGACAACAAAGCCAAGCCCTGAACTCAAACAACTATCGACTCCAGCGCGATTGAGCGAATCCGCGAAGTGTCGGTCTGGGGCAACCTGTTATGTCCTTTGCCGGACGCGGCCCTAACCGGACGCCAGCGCAACATTCATCCACGTGCGTCCGCCATCGGTGGTTCTTTCAAGTCGACCGGCAGCTTGATCGTCGCCCGGTACGCAGAGCGCTACGCCATCTCGCGCATTGGTGAAGATCAATCCGTTCACACTGGAGTTGATCTTCGAACATGAAAGCACTCCCACCGTCGTTGCCACTCGAGGTGACGTCGTAATGCGAACGAGGGGGTTCTTCGCGCCGTAGTCGAGGTACGCGAGCGTGGCCGTGACCGGATCAAAAAACCCGCCACCGGTCCCAAAGAATTGCTGTTGAGGGACTTGGATCCACGATGTTCCCGCGTCCTTGGAGAAGAAGAACGACTCTTGCATGCCCGTGGGGCAGTCGGCCCAGAGGGCGGTGGCAGACTCCGGGATCAGGCCGCATGCGTTAACGCTGCCCAATTTGGGGGTAAGGAGCTTCATAAACGACCGACCACCATTGCGTGAGTGGAAGATGACGGCGGGGCCGGGAGGCTGCTCCGAGATCCACACGTCGCGGCCGAAGGCATCTGGGACATACGGGAATCCCCACACACCGGTCTTGCGGGAGTGGCCGATGGGCATCGTCGAACTCGTCCATTGATTGGCGCTGAGCGGCGAGCGGGCGATGCGATAGTCATGACAGGAGACTCCGTTGCGCGAGCACATACCCGTGATTGCGTAGATCGATGTCGCCGTCGTGGTCAGGCCAAGCGTCGTGGCTCCCTTGTCGATGGTGACTCGGTGCCACGTCCGTGCGCCATTGAGCGTGACGTAGAGAGAGGTCGGGCCCGTCACGCCTACGATCGCGTAGCCATCATTGACATTGGCGAACTGCATATTGCGGAGTGTTCCCGTGAGCGTTCCGCGCAAAGCATCGACGGGGGGCAGAACCACAGACGTGAATGGCTTGGCGTCGACGGTGGTTCGAAGGAGTCGAAGGCAGGATGGCTGCGCGCAACCCGACGTTGCCAACACGTAGACCNNGACCACGTTGGACGAGCGCACCTGAGAGATTAACAATGGCGTCATTGGCTTTTGGCCGGCGCTTGCTTCGGGCACAGTTGTGCTCGTAATGGGCGAAAGCGAAATAGCGACGAGAACGCAAAAGACAATCACACGGCGAAGAAGTGCGACTCGAGGTTGCCTAGGTACGTACATCACAGGCCAATACTGGCAGGTGATCAAAACTGCCGCCATTGGTGCTGGGGGCCCGACGTCATTGTTCCGTAACCACGCAGTGGCGACGTCCCTATTGATTGGGGTTCGTGTCCGAGTGTGGCGCCTTAGAATTTTCGATCAACGGTTTGCATATTCGGCTGACCACGAAGACCACGAAATGAACCATCGTGACATTTTCCTTCGAGCGTGAACGAGATGTCGTGGAGTTGTGCTACTTGGAACAGTGCGTCGGCCGGTGTCACCCAGCCAGTCTTCCAGTTGCATTGCGGCGAGCCTGGTGAGCAATCCGACCTATGGCGTTGAAAGCCCATTCGAAACGATCTGCGACGGGAAGATTCAAGGCTGGGAAATCGCCCAGAAATCAGCGAGATCGGTGAAGTCCGGCGCCGGGAGTCGAACTAGAGCTCCATTGCAACCATCACACCTAGGTGAAATGCGAAGTGCCAAGTAACTGCCCGCAAGCGTCAGTCGTAATCAAGCTTGGAGATCGCCCGGCCCAAATGGCACGTCGACGGCGTGCTCACGAAGGGCTTCGAGGGGCACGATCTCGAGGGCGCGCGCGTGCGTCGAAGCCAGTACCACGTAGGCCGCCGCCCCGTCGTNNACCACCGGTCGCCGGGCACCAATCCCGGGAACCCGTACTGGGGCATCGGCGTGGTCAAGTCATTGCCGATGGCCCTCTGGTGTTCGAGAAACTCGGGGGTGACCACGGCGCAAATCGTGTGGCTCCCGTGGTCCTCGGGTCCTGTTGTGCAACACCCGTCACGGTAGAAGCCCGTGACGGGGTCGACGCCACACGGCTCCAATGAACCACCCAGGACGTTTCGATCCCCCACGGGCCCAGTATCGCCGATGAACCGGACCCGGCCGGCACGATCGATCGTGAGTTGGACAGCGGTCATCGCTGACCCATCCGGCGGGCTCATCTGGACTGCCCGAAGAGACCGACCGCGCGGGTCAGCCCGGGTCCTTTGCCTAACTGCGGGCTCGTCCGATGGGGACCGGACTCAAACTCGACGGTCAAAAAGTCAGCCTCTTCGAGTGAACGGGACACCCCGCTCGGGCCGACCCGGATCCCTCCAGGGCTCCTTGCCCTCCGCATCGCTTTGCCACAAACTGATGACGTGGTGGCCACACGGGTCGGCGTGGTGGTACGGCACACCCGCCAGGACTCCGGCGGCGTAGTCATCGAGTAGTTGTGCGTCTGGTTCCTTCCACCCGTGAGCGAGCGCCCAACGGCGCACCAAGAATGGAGGGAAGTCAAAACCGCCATGTTTCAAGTGCTTGAAAGCCGCAATCGCGTAGTCGCGTGAATGTCGGTCCAGCATGCTGTAGTAGCGGCGAAATCGATCCGCTAGCCGCGGTCCGCGACGGTGATAGACCCGCTGGGTAATTGAAATCAACGCCTCAACCACCACCGGATCAAGAGTGCGTGCTTTGGATGTGCCGCTGTCTTTCATTCGTCAACTATGGCTCATTCACGAGTCCCCCTTCGGCAAGCTCGCGACACGATGGGGCGCGGTAGATAGGTCACGGCTCCGAGTTTGAGCCAAAGTTTCTCCTAGGCGCCCACCACGGTGTGCGCCTTGGTTGACGCTTCGTAGTTGAATTACCGAGGTCGCGAATGTCACGAGTACGCGTGACATCAAGTGACAGGTGTGAATTCGAGTATTGGCGAAACTGCGACGCGAGCAAGACGACCTAGCGGGTCAACCTAGTTGATCCTCATGTACAGGGTGCTCTGCGTGAGGCTCGGGTCCGCGACGTAGGCATCGGTCACCTTGTCGATGAATTCGACAAAGCTGGTGTCCTCCGCCAACTTGTGCTGGGCCGCTTCGAAAGCCCCGATGCTCTCGTAGCCCGACAACCAGGAGACCCCGCCGTAGGGGCCCGTCTGGCCCGCCAGGAATCCGGTCGACACGCCGGTGGCCTTCTCCGCCTTCTGGGCAATCTCGATGCCACCCAACATTCCGCGTGCAAAGTTGCCCGGCGCGCATACCGCGGTGACCGTCGAAGCGTACTTGGCCTCGCCACTCGGGCTCGATCCCTCGTAGACGATCTCATACAACGTGTCGTCGACGGCGCCGCTAATGAAATTCGGTCCCTCGGCGAGGANNACACCTAGTCCGGAGGCGGCGGCGGCGCCGATGTCGACGGACCACTTCTGTGCCTCGAGCCCTCTCACGACGGCCTGCCTTGCTAATAGATACATGACTCCCCCTCAATGGCGCCGCGATTGGCGAAGACGCCAACCGCGAATATATCTCAAACTTTCTCGTGGTGCTCGAAGTCGCCTCGAACAAAGTGCGTCGCTATGGTGACACGATGCTGAATTCTGGAGCGCCGTTCGAGATGACTCGCTTCGCCCGGCGAGGGCGACGTAAGGGCGAGTCGACGACTCGGTGCGGGCACCCAAACGAAACCGCAGCAACTAGACCTCTTCCACCACGGGCCTGACGAAATGGGAATGCAACTTTACACTTACGGCACTACTACGCGAAGGGTTGAATGGCGCCGGAGAGCCCACGCAGCGGGCTGTCGCCTGACCCCGGCGATTGGCCGATCACTATTTCTCGTGACCCACGTGCCACTTGGCGCACGTTGCACATCGATAGACATTCATTGGCGCACCGTCGCGCTTCATTAACATCCGGGCATGCGCCTCGGCCTCATCACGCTGGGCGTAGCCTCTCTTGGGCTGACCCCTTATTGTCGTGTGTGCACTCGGTCCGCGGCGAAGTGAGGTTCCGGCCCCTCTCCCGCGACCCCCATAGCGGCTGGACCAGAACAGGACGAGAGCCAATAACGCCAAGGCGGCAATCAGCACGCCGTAGGTGCTCACGACTGATCTGTCGACATATAGGAGTGTGCGCACATAATCACTACGCGACTACACAATTCGCAAGGCGAAAGCGGAAGGTGGCTCTCTCGCTGCCCCCAATTCACCACTGGCATTTGCCCATGCTAGTTAACTCAGCCTTCTGGACCCTTTGAGAAATCCAACTTGAGAATGATTGACCGTGAGNNNTCGCAGGAGACCATTCGTTCGAACTCTCTAGCCATCGACTTTTGCTCGGCCCTTACGACGCCAATTGAAGTCGACGTTACGCGTAATCACGGAACGTGGCCGACCCTTCACCAGATCTGCGGGCCGTTTCAACGTGAGAAGATATGCCCATGGGCGCACTACTTGCCGGCCTTTTGACCGGGCTCTCGCTCATCGTTGCCATTGGTGCACAAAACGCCTACGTGTTGCGAATGGGTCTTTCTCGACACCACATCAGTCTGATTGTTGCCATCTGCGCGGCCTCAGACATCGTGCTCATCGTTCTTGGTATCGCTGGCATCGGCAGCATCATTCGCTCTGAGCCTTCCGCACTTCAAGTTCTGCGATGGGTTGGCGTTGTCTACCTTTCGCTCTTTGCCCTTCGTTCGTTCTGGCGAGCTCTTCGTCCCGAGGTGCTGCTTCCCTCTGAATCGCTAAAGCCGACAAGGAGAGCCGTTGTGTCGACCACTTTGGCGTTCACCTTCCTCAATCCGCACGTCTACCTCGATACCGTGCTTCTCCTGGGATCAATTGGCAACCAGTATGGACACCAGCGTTGGCTCTTCGCCCTCGGGGCATCGATGAGTTCACTGGCGTGGTTTTCGGGCCTCGGCTACGGAGCCAGATTCGCGTCTCGTCTGATGTCGCGACCCGTTACGTGGCGCGCTCTTGACTGCGTTATCGGTGTCGTGATGCTGTTAATTGCGCTGAGGTTGACGGTGACTCCTCTTCCGTCATGAGCCACGACACTCCCAGGTCCGATCAAGATGCGACACGTGGCTGACCTTCACGATCTCTCCGCAAAGACCGGTCATTGACTCACGTTGTCGGAGGCTCGACGTACGAAGTCTCGCACAGGGGAATATGAAATTGGCAATGCTCGTTCCGTGCTCGTGATGTATGCAGCTGTAATGCGTCAACCAATTTGTTTAGACCTCTAAGAGTCTTGATTGAAAACGCATGGCTTAATTTGTGTCCCGTGCTCTCTCTTCCCAGAGCGCGACGATTGTCGCCGTAGTGAAATCACAACAATCACTAGTTAGTTTCCATTTCCAATTCCATTGCCATTGCCATTGCCGTTGCCGACCGGTGGAACCGGTGTCGTTGTGGTTGTGGTCGTGGTCGTTGTCGTGGTCGAGGTCGTGGTGGTGGTTGCAACTGCCGAACTCAAATTGAGCGCGCTCGCGAGGAGCGCGAGATCGCTCTGCAGCAGTCGGCCTTCGACTGGACCGATCGTGTGATTCAGGATTCCACTGGAGATGGCGCCGGCGGAGAGTTCCAGATCGCTGACGGCCTGGCGAGTCTTTCCTGCGGTGTAGTCCGCTTGCGCAAGACCCGCCTCCTGCGTAATTGTTTGTCCCGACGTGGCGTCAACGTTACCCGCGGATTCACCAGCGAGGACCTGACTTTCCAGCGCGTTGAGCGCGGCGGTACCTGCGAGCACCGTGGTTGTCGTCACCGGTGGTTTGGTGGTCGTGGTGGTAGGAGGCTTCGCGGGGTTCGACCCAAAGATGAAGAACAGTCCGACACCCAACGCCGCTACCACGGCAATTGCTGCCAAGGCTCGCCAGTTCCATTTGAAACGCTTCTTGGTCTCAAGGATCGTTTGTGCGGGTTTAATCACGCGCGTCTCGTCATTCCTCATGCCAACTCCAACGACGCCCGGCATCATTGCCGTGTTATTACCGTGCCCTGTAGCGCCAAGTTGAGTGGTGATGTCACTGTCTGGCTGGAACCATGGGGCATCGTATGCACGAGTCGCGAGAAGCGCTGCCACTTGGAAATCCTCGAGGCGCTGGTCAGCGCGATGTGTAAGCATTCCGGTGAGAATTAACTTCCAGGGCACCGGAAGTTCGGCGGGCAACACCACGGGTCCCGCGAGTCGGCGTGCAAGCACCTCGCTCGGCGTTCCCTCATACACGCGTCGGGCGGTAAGACATTCGAGCAGGATGATTCCCAGCGACCAGATGTCGGCCGCTGGTCCCACTTGGTGATCTTCCAATTGCTCGGGCGCCATATAAGAAACGGTCCCCATGGTCGTGCCGGTAGCCGTCATTGTCGACGCATCGTGAAGCCTTGCGATGCCGAAGTCGCCGAGCCATGCATCGCCGTTCACCGACAGCAATATGTTGGAAGGTTTCACGTCACGGTGAACGACACCGCGCTCGTGGACGTACGCCAGCGCGTCGGCCAGTCTTGCGCCAAGATCCGCGGTTTCCCTAGATGAGAGCGCACCTTCACGAAGGGTCTGAGAGAGCGTTTGGCCGGCGATCAGTTCCATGACTAGGTAAGCCTGATCTCCCACCGCTCCGATGTCGAGCAGTCTGATGAGGCCTGGGTGCTCGAAACTCTCTAGTGCACGAGCTTCCTGAGCCAGCCTGCGTCCGAACTCCGGATCACTCGAGCGGACGATCTTAATTGCCACACTGTTGCCGGTGCTTTCGTCAAAAGCTTCGTAGACGTCAGACATTCCGCCTCTGCCCAGCAGGCGGACGATTCGGTAACGATCACCAAGGACATCAGCAACCGAGGTCATGGGCATTCTTCAAGGTGATCAATCGTACCCTTATATGGATTTGCTTCATTCGAATGGTGACCTGGCGCCACAGGGGGTGCGGGACCGGAGACGGTATATTGCAACTTCGATTCTTCCCTGGTAGGGCCGGTGGGGATGGAACCGATGACCGAGGGATTATGAGGTGGAAGCAGTTGGTCGGATCAGTCATGCCGTCACTAGGGATGAAACATTGCAGTGAGCGACGTCGCTCCTGAATTCGGACCCGCGATCAGAAAGACATTCCCATCTTCGTCATGGGCCAAATAGTCGTTCAACTTTTTCAACGTCCCAATGTAGAAAGTGGGCGCGAGAGTCATAAGGGTGATCTTGGCGTTGGTACGAAGGCTCACAGTCTCAGGAGTGGCGTGCACAAGAAATTGAAAGTCATCGAGGCCACCGCAGTGGAGCGTGACAACGTGACCAGTCACTTTCGCCGGATCTGTCCCACCTCCGTACCTCAAGTAGTCAACTTCGATGAATCGGAACCTTGCACCTTTTGCGCAAATATTTGGGACGGTGACGGCGCGAATGGTAGTTGGCGCCGGACCGCGTGAAGGAGAGGACTCGTTACCACCCCAGGAAAGTGCAAAACCCTCGATAACAACAGTCGCCGCAATGGCGAGAACGAAAATCCATGACAATCGAGTTTTGAGCAACGCTCGAAGTGCGCTCAATCTCATAATCTCGAGAGTCGGGGAGCCCAATCCATTCGAACTCCTTCTCACCTAAATTTCCAACCGTGAACGGCGCCTAGCGACACGATAGAGCGTAGGCAGCGTTTCGGGCATGACCTCGGTCGCTGCATTCGTTGCAGATTGCGTTCTCGATAGCACAGGACCCACTACGACGATGTACTCGGTTACTGCGTTNNAGGAACTTCTCGACGCCACTCATCGTCCTTTCGCAGCCAGCTTGGATGTTCAGGGTCAATGACTCAACGTCGCGAGCAACCAGGCCGCTAGTAGTCTCGTGCTAACTCAACGGAGGAGAGGTCCCGATGGCGAAGTTGTTGGGTGCGAGCACCTGGGAAGCGGAGTTGTACGAACACCTCACGACGCACGAGGCGGCCGAAGGAGCAATGCTCGCGGAGTACCGCGAGGTCGCCGCGGCCTCGTCATCGAAGGCGTTTCA
>PLXU01000137.1:12473-26729 GCA_003151555.1 Acidimicrobiaceae bacterium
CGACTCACCGAGACGCTTCTCGGACACGAACGTGACGACGCCAAGGAGCTTCGTCGCCTGTCTTCTGAACTGAAGGGGCTCAAGCAGGAGTCCCTTTGGCAATTATTGGTCAGGCTGATGGAGATGGACACCGCCAAGCACATCGAGATTCTGAAGTTCGTCAAGCGCAATGCCAAGAAAGCGCTGAAGCAGGATTCGTGACGCGAAAGCGACGAACTTCGCTTTCCTAACCGGGCCAGAAAATTGATGAGGACCCGGCAAAAGTTTCATCGGGGCCCGCGCACGAGGGTCGCGCACTGGGAGTACGTTACGACCAACCTGAGTCACTGAATCGAGGTTCACGGCGTCACGATCACTCGCCGCCCTAGCGCCCGCAACGTAGCTCTCCTAGGACGAAACGGCGTCGGCGAAACGTCACTCTTGTTGGTACGTATAGGCCCTTTCATCACACATCACTCTTTGAGCCCCTGTGGTGTCATTTCCTCGTGCCCGAGGTCGGTGGGCGCGATGCGCCAAGCCGGCCGCCGGGCACACCGGGTGATCATTAAAAATCCTTGAAATAAGTAGGGTTCGGAGAATATTTGGAGTCGTCGTCCAAGTTTCTTTCCGAAAAGGCCAAACTGGATTGGCTACGTCAAAGCTCCTCTGTGAGGAGCCCCTTGAAGGCGACAAGGTTGGACTGAACCCGGGTTGCAAACCTGTAGCGGCGGAGGACAGACGTGAACCCTCACGCTCATCCAGCACAACCCGAGACGATTTTGACGTTCGCAGTTTCATTCGAATTTTTGGCCGAAGCTCGCGAGAAGTGCGAGGCGCCCCCCGTACCAATTAATGCTCCCGTCATTTGCGGGGTCGAATCTCGTCGATTGAAGGCCCTACGCTTCTCTCATGAGTAAAACGACCTATCTCGTCACGGTGAGCGGGCCAGACCGCGTTGGCGTAGGAGCGGAACTGTTCGCCGCGCTCACCGCGCTCGGCAGGCAAGGCGGACAGATCACTGACGTGGCGCAGATCACCATTCGCGGCACCTTAGTGCTTTGCGCCGAAATTGAGGTTGACGACGAGGTGCCGTTGGAGGCGATCGAAACGGCGCTAGGGCAACGTGACATCGTGGCCCGAGGAATTATCGCGACCGTCGAGGTGGTCCGGCCAGTAGACGCGGGAGACGGACGCCGACTGTTGGTGACCCTGCTCGCTCCGACCATCGGCGCCGAGCAACTTGAGAACATTTTCCGGGCAATCGCAGCAAGCGACGCCACGTGTGAACGAATTGTCCATCTGGCCAGTTATCCCGTGGACTGCTACGAGTTGGTGGTCCGTGGATCGGATCACACCTCCTTGCGCGAGGGTTTGACCTCGATCGCGAAACTGGTGGGTGTTGATCTGGCGGTGCAACGGGCCGGTCTTCACCGTCGGGCCAAGCACTTGGTGGTGATGGACGCCGACTCGACGCTGCTGCAAGACGAAGTGATAGATCTGCTCGGTGACGCCTGCGGCTGCGCCGAGGAGGTGTCGGCCATCACCGACGCCGCAATGGCCGGGGAGATTGACTTCGCCGAATCGCTGCGTCGTCGGGTGGCGCTCCTGGCGGGGATGCCGGCCTCCGTGCTCGATGACGTGCGCGCCAAGCTGCGTCTCGCCCCGGGGGCCAGAACGTTGCTGCGCACCCTGCAGCGACTCGGCTACGTACCGGCCGTGGTGTCGGGCGGCTTCGTCGAGGTGCTGGGTCCGTTGATGGCCGACTTGGACGTGCACTACCTCGAGGCGAACTGCCTGGAGATTGTCGACGGCAAGTTGACCGGTCGCCTCGGCGCGGACGTGGTCGACCGCGCCGGCAAGGCCCGGGCGCTCGAGCGTTTCGCCCACGAGGTCGGCGTGCCTTTAGAGCAGACCGTCGCCGTGGGCGACGGGGCCAACGACATCGACATGCTTTCGCTGGCCGGACTGGGCATTGCCTTTAACGCCAAGCCGGCAGTCCAAGAACACGCGAACGTGGCCCTGTCGGTGCCCTACCTCGATGCCGTGCTCTACTTCTTGGGCATCAGTCGCGAAGAGATTGAGGCGGAGTAGTCAGAACGATCGAATGTTGGCAGAAACCGCCGGTCCTACGGGCATTACCCGGTAGTAAGGTCCTTGGCAGCAACACGAAAGGGGGCTCGTGAGGGTATCGATCGACGCCGAGCGCTGCCAGGGCCACGGTCGATGCTTCTTGATCGCGCCCAACCTTTTCACCTTCGACGACCTCGGTAGCGGCGTCGTGTTGGGAGAAGGAACCTTGAGCGACGAGACGCTCGAGATCGCCCGTCTGGCGCAACTCAACTGCCCCGAGCACGCCGTATTGATCGAGGAGTGACGATGAGTATCAAGCAACCCGTTGACGACTTCGCGACCGACTGGGATCACGCCGACCCACAATGGGTGCACGACCCCTATCCCATCTGGGAGGACCTGCGCGACCGTTGTCCCGTCGCGCACACCGAGCGTTACGGCGGTGCATGGTTCCCCGCCACTCACGAGGGCGTCTCGAAGATAGCCAACGACACGGAGAACTTCACCAGCCGGGCCGTCATCATCAACAACGGCCGGCCGGATGGCGAGGACATCCCGGCGCCCATCGGCGGGGCGCCACCGATTACTTCCGATCCGCCCTTTCATCAAATCGCCCGTCGCCTCATTCTCCCGGCGTTGGCCCCCGGGCCAATCAACGCCCTGGAACCGCGTATTCGCTCACTCTGCGTTGACTTGCTCGCTTCCATGGGGGACCACGAGATCGTCAACGGCGGCATGGACTACGCGCAACACATCCCGCCCGCCGTCATCAGCCGCATGCTCGGCTTTCCCGAAGCGGACGAAGAGCTCTTCCGCAGTTTCGTGCACATGGTGGTCAACGCCATCGATCTGCCCGTCGAACAGCGGATCGAGGAGTTCCAGCCGATCATTGATTACTTCGAAATCCAGATAGAGGATCACCGGGCCAATCCCCGCGATGACCTGACGAGCTACCTCTTGGACGTGGAGGTCCTGGGAGAGAAGCTTGCGATTGAACACGTCTTCGGCACCATGATCTTGATCCTCATTGCCGGCATCGACACCACCTGGTCGGCCATTGGCGCGGCGCTGTGGCACCTGGCCAAGAGCCCCGGCGATTTGGATCGACTGGTCAATGAACCGGACTTGATGCCCGTGGCGATAGAAGAGTTCCTGCGCTTCTACGCCCCGGTGACGATGGCCCGGTTGGTGAATAAGGACATGGAGTACCTGGGCTGTCCGATGAAGGAATACGACTGGATCCTGCTCGGTTTCCCGGCGGCCAATCGTGACCCCAAGGTCTTTGAGGACGCCGACAAGTTCATCATTGACCGCCTGGAGAACCGCCACCTGGCCTTCGGCCTGGGCATTCACCGCTGCGCCGGGTCCAACCTCGCGCGGATGGAACTGCGCGTTGCCATTGAGGAGTTCATCAAGCGCTTCCCGCGATTCGAATTGGCCGATCCCGACGCGGTCACCTGGGCTCCCGGTCAGATTCGCGGACCGCGAAACCTGCCGATCCGTATTCTCGCCTAGTCGCCGCTACAGGCCGAGGTTGGTCGCACCGCCGGCCCAGATGTTGGCCATCCAGGCTTCGACCTCGTCCACCCGTCGCGGCAGCGCGGCCGAGAGGTTGCGCGAGCCGTCGGCCGTGACCAGGATGTCGTCCTCGATCCGCACCCCGATGCCCCGGTACTCTTCGGGCACCGTGAGGTCGTTGGGCTGGAAGTAGAGACCGGGTTCCATGGTCAGCACGTAGCCGACTTCGAGGTCGCCGTGATAGAAATCGTCGCGGGCGTTCGCGCAGTCGTGCACGTCGATACCGAGCATGTGACTGGAGCCGTGCAGCGTGTAGCGCCGGTGCAGCTGGCGATCGCGGCGCAGCGCCATCTCGGGCTCCTCCTTCAGGATCCCCATCTCGAAGAGTCCCTGGGCCAGCACTTGCATGGCCGCTTCGTGGGGAGTCGTGAAGGCCACCCCGGGCTTCACGACCGCGATGCCGGCCTCCTGGGCCGCGAGCACCAGCTCGTAGACCCGCCTCTGCGCCACCGAAAAGGTGCCGTTGATGGGCATCGTGCGCGTGACGTCAGCGGTGTAGAGGTTGTGGCNNCCTCGACGCGCGCGCGCAGGTTGAAGACACCTTCGATGACCCGCTCGCCGCGGCCCTCGGCGCTGGGCAGCGCACGCACCACGTCCTCGAATCCCTTGACCGTGTAGTCAATGGCGAGTTGCAACTGCGATACCTCGAAGTCGTCCTTCACCAGGCGCTGCTCGCTCAGCACCGTGATGAGCTCATTGTCGTCATCGTCGGCCTCGATGAGGTCATCGACCATGGCGTCGAAACCGCGCGCCGTGATTATCCCGGTGGCGCGTAGCGAGGCCAGGTCCTTCTCCAGGTGTTCAAGCGGCGCCGTCTCGATGTCGTAGTAGCCGGCCGCCTCGGTCACGCCGCGACGAGGTCCGACCCACAGCTCGCCGTAGCGGGCGTCGGTGAAGAACTCGTGCGTCGAGCTGTCGCGGCGCTGGGCAATGTAGAGCGTGGAGCGCGGACCGCTGGCGCTTGGCGCGATGATCAACACGGCGTCGGGCTCGAGGCAGCCCGTGAGATAGAAGAAGTCGGTGCCGGCGCGGAAACGGTAGTCCGTGTCGTTGGCCCGCACCTTGGGATTGCCGGTGGGAATAACCAGCGTCTTGCCCGCGAAGTGCTCGCCCAGTCTCTTTCGGCGCTGCGCGCTGAAGGTGACGGCGGGGTGGACCTCGATGAGCGGATTGGCGTCGGCCCAGTCGCCGGTCATATGTTCGACCAGCACGCGCGGCGAGGCCGGACGGTGCTGTCCGGTCCACACCCAGTGCTCGGAGACCGGATTCTCCGCCGATACGTCGGGTTCGGAAATTTCAGGAGTGTTCTTGTTCACAGTGGCCAACTTACTTGCTCATTTCTTTAATCGTATGCTCGCGCTATGGACATAGCCCTGACGCGCGAAGGCGACGTGGCCGTACTCACGTGGAACGAAGGGGAGAACCGAATAAATCACGAGTCGCTGGGCCGACTCCACGAAATCCTCGACGAGCTCGAGACCATCGAGGGTCCACTGGCGTTCGTGCTGACCGGCCACGGCAAGTTCTTCTGCAACGGGCTCGACCTGGGCAGCTTCGAGCCGTTCAGCCCCGAGTACTACGCCACGCTCGTCGAGTTGCGACGCACCATCGGGCGAATCTTGGTATTCCCGGCGTATAGCGTCGCCGCCCTCAATGGCCACACCTTCGCTGCCGGGGCGCTCATCTCCTGCGCCTTTGACTATCGCGTGATGCGCGCGGACCGCGGCTACTGGTGCATGAACGAAGTGAACATCGGTCTCGCCGTCGACGCCGAGCTCTGGCCCGTGCTCACCAACCGCCTGCCGCGCGCGACGGCGCTGCACGCGGTCACCACCGCGCACCGCTACGCCGGCCCCGAAGCCCTGGCGCGCGGGATCGCCGACGAACTAGCGGGCGAGGACCGTGTGCTCGCCTGCGCGGTCGAGGTCGCGCAGGCCGCTTCAACCATTGACAAGAAGGCGCTGCGCTACCAGAAGCGGGTGACCCACGGCGACGTCGCCCGGGGACTGGGCTTCAAGTTCTAAGTGATCACGCGTGCGCGGTGCCCGTCAGCCCGCGGGCTGGCCGCCGCAGGCGTTGACGTTGACGTTTTCTAGCTGGCCTCGGCGGCCTAGACCCAGCCCTGGTCGCGCGCTATCTGCTCGACGTCACCGATGCGCAGGCCACTGCGATGCTGGAGGGTGCGAATGAGACCGCCCGCCTCGTAGAGCGATTCGTGGGTGCCGGTGTCGAGCCAGGTGGTGGCGCGCGACAGCACTTCGACGTTCAACTCGCCGGCCCTCAGGTAGGCGTTGTTGAGGGCGGAGATTTCTAGCTCGCCGCGCCCGCTGGGCGTGAGTTCGTGGGCCATGCGCGAGGCCCGCTCGTCGTAGAAGTAGATGCCGGGAATGGCGTAATTGCTCCTGGGCGTGATGGGCTTCTCTTCGATCGAGAGCACCTTGCCCTGTCCGTCGAACTCGACGACGCCGTAGGCGGAGGGATCGCTCACCTGGTAGGCAAAGATTAAGGCGCCCTTGACCTCGGTGTTGCGTCGCAGGTACGTGCCGAGCCCGGGACCGTGAAAGAGATTGTCGCCGAGGATCAACGCGCACCGGTCGCCGGCCAGGAACTCTTCACCGAGGATGAGGGCCTGGGCCAGACCGTTGGGCTCTTCTTGGACCACGTAGGAAATCTGCAGTCCTAGTTGTGAACCGTCGCCGAGCAATCGGCGGAACGCGTCCTGGTCGTGCGGTGTGGTGATGAGCAGAATTTCGCGCAGACCGGTCAGCATCAACGTGCTGAGCGGGTAATAGATCATTGGTTTGTCGTAGATCGGCAACAGCTGCTTGGAGACCGCACGGGTAATCGGATGCAGGCGTGTGCCACTGCCGCCAGCCAGAATGATTCCCTTCACCCCATTAGTATAGAAGTCCAGCAATCCCTTTCTAAAGGTCGAGGTACTTCCATGCGCGTGGTGATCACCGGAGCAGCAGGCTTCATTGGTTCGCGTTTCACCGAGATTATGCTTGAGCGCGCCGAGCAGTTGGACTACGACGACGTCGTGCTGCTCGACGCGCTCACCTACTCGGGTCGCCGAGAGAACATGACCAACGCGTTGCTCGATTCGCGCGTGACGTTCGTCGAGGCTTCGATCAACGACAAGCAGGTAACCGATGACCTGCTGCGCGGCGCGCACGCGGTGGTGCACCTCGCCGCCGAGAGTCACGTGGACAACTCCATTGACGGAGCGCGCGTGTTCTACGAGACGAACGTGCTGGGAACGCAGCAACTCCTAGAGAGCGCGCGTGACGGCGGCGTGGAACGATTCGTGCACGTCTCNNCGTCATGGTGACGCGTTGCTCGAACAACTACGGGCTGCGCCAGTTTCCCGAGAAGATGCTGCCGCTCTTCGTGACCAACTTGATCGACGGGAAAAGGGTCCCGCTCTACGGCGACGGGCTGCACGTGCGCGAGTGGCTGCACGTCGACGACCACTGCGAGGCAATCATGCTGGTGCTCGAACGTGGTCGCCCCGGCGAGATCTACAACATTGGCGGCGACACGGAGCTCACCAACATCGAATTGACGCACCGACTCTTGAAGCTCTGCGGCCAGGACGATTCCATGATCGAATACGGCACCGATCGTTTGGGTCACGACCGGCGCTACAGCGTGGACTGGTCCAAGATCAAGAACGAGTTGGGCTATGAGCCGCGCGTCGATTTTGACGGTGGCCTCGAAGGAACCGTGCAGTGGTACCACGACCACGAAGAGTGGTGGCGGCCACTGAAGGATCATCTCGGGTGATTGCGACGGAGCTCTCCATTCCCGGTGCCTACTTGTTGGAGTCACCGGTGCACGCAGACGACCGAGGGTTCTTTCGTGAGTGGTTCTCGCTGCCGGTCCTGGCGACGGCGGGTCTCAGCTTTGCCGCGCAGCAGGCGAACCTCTCCGTGTCAAAGCGAGACGTCGTGCGCGGTCTTCATTACTCCGTGGCTCCCCAGGGCCAGGCCAAACTGGTCACCTGCGCGCTGGGAGACTTCGACGACGTGATCGTTGACATTCGCGTGGGTTCGCCCACATTCGGCGCGGTGGAGGTCGTCTCCTTGGCGGTTGACGCGGGGCGATCAGTGCTGGTGCCGGTGGGCGTCGCCCACGGATTCTGCGTGACCAGCGATTTGGCCGCGATTTGCTACCTGCTTTCGTCTCCCTTCAACGGACCGATGGAATTGGAGATCAATCCCTTTGACGCGGATATCAACGTTGCGTGGCCGTTGCGCGGCGAAGCCCTGCTCAGCGAGAAGGACGCGCAGGCGCCGTCGTTGGCGCAGCGCCGTAGCGCGGGCGAACTGCCCCTCTTTGGCTGAGTCCGTCTGGTTTGGGCAATCCAACCGGGCGTTGCTAGCGTTATCCACGTGAGTACCGCACCGCTGCGCCTGGTGACCGAGGAGGATTGCGGCGTCATAATTTCGGGCGCCAACCAACTCGCATCGATCCAGTCCGAGGCGCAGCTGGTCGCCGTTCTGACCTCGCTGAGCGGCGTGGACGCCGTAGGGGCCGAGGCGCGCGTCGCCAAGCTGGCCACGCGTTCGATCAAGAAGTCGACCAAGCTCGCGGCGATTGATCTGGCCATTTCCATGGTCGATCTCACGACGCTCGAGGGTGCCGACACCCCGGGACGGGTGACGTCACTGTGCACCAAGGCCCAACGACCGGACGCGCGCGATCCCAACGTGCCGAGCGTCGCGGCCGTGTGCGTCTACCCCGACCTGGTGGCCCACGCGCGAACGGTGCTCGGCAGTTCAGCGGTCAAGGTCGCCGCGGTCGCGACGGCCTTTCCCTCGGGCCGGGCCTCGATGAAGGTGAAGCTGCTCGATGTCGCCGACGCGGTCGAGGCCGGCGCCGACGAGATCGACATGGTGATCGATCGCGGCGCCTTCCTCTCGGGCCGTCTCGGCCAGGTCTTCGACGAGATTGTCGCGGTCAAGGAAACGTGCGGCGCGGCCCACCTCAAGGTGATCCTGGAAACCGGCGAGCTGGTGACCTACGACAACGTGCGCCGGGCCAGTTGGCTGGCGATGCTGGGCGGCGCGGACTTCATCAAGACCTCCACGGGCAAGGTGCCGGTCGCGGCGACGACGCCCGTGGCCCTGGTGATGCTCGAAGCGGTGCGCGACTTCGCTGAATCATCCGGCCGTCTGGTCGGCGTCAAGGTGGCCGGCGGCATCCGCACTTCCAAGGACGCCATTCGCTACCTGGTGCTGGTCAATGAGACGGTTGGATCGACCTGGTTGGGCCCCGACCTCTTCCGTTTCGGCGCGTCGTCGCTTTTGAACGACCTGCTGCGCCAGCGCCTCAAGCAGCAGCGCGGCGCGTACGTTCGCGCCGATGAATTCAGCGGAGACTGACGTGACCGATAAATCCTTGGCCAATTCCCAGTTGGGCACGATGCACTACGACCCGGCGCCCGAGTCGGCGGCCATTGCCCGGCTTCATCCCAGCTACGGCCTCTTCATCGACGGAGCGTTCACCGATCCTTCGACGCACCAGCAGTTCGCCAGCCTCAACCCGGCCACCGAAGAGACCCTGGCGATGGTTTCCCAGGCCAGCGACGCCGACGTCGACCGGGCCGTCGCCGCGGCCCGCAAGGCCTACGACTCGGTCTGGTCCAAGACCACCGGGGCGCAGCGCGCCAAGTACCTCTTTCGCATCGCCCGGCTCATCCAGGAGCGCTCGCGCGAGTTGGCGGTGGTCGAGACGCTGGATAACGGCAAGCCAATCCGCGAGTCGCGCGACATCGACATCCCCCTGGCCGCGGCCCACTTCTTCTACTACGCCGGGTGGGCCGACAAGCTGGAGCACGCCGGGTTCGGTGTCGACCCCAAGCCCATCGGCGTGGCCGGCCAGATAATCCCCTGGAACTTCCCGCTGCTCATGGCCGCCTGGAAACTGGCCCCGGCGCTGGCGGCCGGTAATACCTGCGTCTTGAAGCCGGCCGAGACGACCCCGCTCACCGCGCTGGTGCTGGCCGAGATCCTCCAACAGGCCGAACTGCCCGACGGGGTGGTCAACATCGTGACCGGCGACGGCGCGGTCGGCGCCGCGTTGGTCGAGCACCCGGGAGTCAACAAGATCGCCTTCACCGGCTCGACCGAGGTGGGCCGGCTCATCCAGCAGCGTACGGCGCAGAGCAACAAGCGACTCACGCTCGAACTGGGCGGCAAGGGCGCCAACATTGTCTTTGACGACGCGCCCATCGACGAGATGATCGAGGGGATCATCGACGGGATCTTCTTCAACCAGGGTCACGTCTGCTGCGCCGGCTCGCGCCTGCTGGTCCAGGAGTCCGTGGCCGACGAGGTGCTGCGCCGNNGCCATCAACTCGGCGGCCCAACTGGCGCGCATCAAGGAACTGACCGACTACGGGGCGCTGGAGGGCGCGACTCGCTACACCAACTCCTGCGTGCTGCCGGACAAGGGGTACTGGTTCGCTCCCACGGTCTTCGCCGATGTGACCCAGTCGCACCGGATCGCACGCGAGGAGATCTTCGGGCCGGTGCTCTCGGTGCTGACGTTCCGCACCCCCGAAGAAGCCGTGGCCAAGGCCAACAACACCAACTACGGTCTGGCCTGCGGCGTGTGGAGCGAGAAGGGCAGCCGCACCCTGTGGGTCGCCCAGCGCCTGCGCGCCGGGGTCATCTGGGCCANNAGTCGGGCTTCGGCCGCGAGGGCGGCCGGCACGGACTGGAGGCCTACCTCAATGTCTGAGAGTCGACAGGATGTTCGCAAGACCTACAAGCTGCTCATCAACGGCGCCTTCCCGAGGTCCGAATCGGGCCGCAGTTACGAGGTCTCCTCGGCCAAGGGCGACTTCTTGGCCAACGTGGCCCAGGGTTCACGCAAGGACTTGCGCGACGCGGTCAGCGCCGCGCGTGCGGCGCAACCCAAATGGTGGGAGGCAACGGCCTACAACCGCGGCCAAGTCATCTACCGGTTGGCCGAGATGGCCGAGTCGCGCCGCGCCGAGCTCGCCGAGCACGTGGGCCTGGCCGAAGGCGTGAAGGACGGCGCCGCGAAGTCGTGCGTCGCTCGCTCGATTGACCGCATTGTCTGGTACGCCGGGTGGGCCGACAAGATCACCCAGGTGCTGGGCGGCGCCAATCCGGTGGCTGGACCCTTCTTCAATTTCTCGCTGCCCACCCCCAGCGGGGTGGTGGCCGTGGTCGCGCCCCAGGAGTCATCGCTGGAGGGATTCGTCGACACGGTCCTGGCGCCGCTCGTCGTGGGCAATACGGTGGTGGCGCTGGCCAGCGAAAAACGTCCGACGCCGGCGGTCCTGCTGGGCGAGATGTCCGCTACCTCGGACTTTCCGGCCGGACTACTTAATATCGTCACCGGTTTCACCGCCGAGTTGACGCCAACCCTGGCCGCCCACGACGACGTCGACGGCATTGACTTTGAGGGAGTCGACTACGAGGACGCGACTCAACTCGCGGTGCTGGCCGCGGGATCGATCAAGAGGGTACTTCGCCCGGCTCAGGGCCGCGAGGTCAGCGCGCTTCGCCGCCTGCGAGCCTTCGTCGACACGTCCACCGTGTGGCACACGGTGGGACAGTAACGATGGATCACTTCGAATTGGCCCGACTCGCCAGCGAGGAGCTGCGCGAGCAGAGCGGCGTTGATTCCTACGACGTCGTGATCGTGCTCGGTTCGGGCTGGCGCGAGGGGGCCAGCGCACTGGGCGAACCCACCAGCGTGGTCGACACGTCCACGTTGACGGGTTTCGTCGCCCCCACGGTCGCCGGGCACAACGGTCAGATCCTTTCGCTGCGCCTAGACGGGTGCAGCGTCGCGCTGGTCTCGGGCCGGGTGCACCTCTACGAGGGCAATAGCGCCAGTCAAGTCTGTCATTCGGTGCGCACGCTCATCGCCGCGGGTGCGAGCAAAGTCGTGCTGACCAACGCCTGCGGGGGCATCGACCCCACCAAGGGGCCGGGCACGGTGGTGGTGATTAAGGACCACATCAATTTGACGGGCACGTCGCCCATGGAGGGGCCGTCTCCGCCCGAGGGATTCGGCTCGCGATTCGTTGACCTCACCGATCTCTACGCGAAGCGCTTGCGCGAGGTCGTGCACACAACGGCCCCCGAACTCAGCGAAGGGGTCTACGCCGGATTCCGCGGCCCGCACTACGAGACCCCAGCGGAAATCACGATGGCCGCCGCCATGGGCGCCTCATTGGTGGGCATGTCCACGGTCTTAGAGGCCATCGCGGCGCGTCACCTGGAGGCCGAGGTGCTGGGACTGAGCCTGGTATCCAACTTCGCCGCCGGCGTGTCGGCCGGCCCGCTCAACCACCTCGAGGTACTGGAGGCGGGGCAGCACGCGGCCGGTTCGCTCGGCACCTTGCTCGCTCGACTCATTCCCGTGCTGTGAACGCGCAGTTCGTTGCCCGGGTGACGACGTGGATTGACGGTGATCCCGACGCCCAGGACCGAGCCACCCTCACGACGTTGCTCGAAGAGGGCAACGAAGACGAACTGCACCGCCGCTTCGACTCGCCGCTGACCTTCGGCACGGCCGGCCTGCGCGGACCGGAGATGGCCGGACCGGCCGGGATGAATCGCTACACCGTGCGTCGAGCGACCCAGGGAGTCGTGGGCTGGATGAACGAACTGGGAGTGGACAGCTCGCGCGGCGTAGTGGTGGGCCGTGACGCGCGCCACGGCTCGGAAGCCTTTAATGACGAGGTGGTGGCCGTATTGTTGGGCGCGGGCGTACGGGTCTTCGAGATGCCCGAGCCGCTGCCCACCCCGTTGTTGGCCTACTGCGTCAAGGCGCTGGGCGCCGCGGCGGGCATCATGATCACGGCCAGCCACAATCCACCCCAGGACAACGGCTTCAAGCTCTACGCTGGCGACGGCGCCCAGATCGTCCCGCCCCACGACCAAGCCGTGGAACGCCTGGCCGCTGCCGCGACGTCCCCGCGCTTGGCGGACCGTTCCAGCGAGCTGCACTCCGTCGTGGCGCCCCAGGTGCTCGGCGAGTACCAGCGCCACTTCGTCGAGCGATTCGGCGTCCCCTTCGGCAGCGTGCTGCGCGTCACCTACACACCACTGCACGGCGTGGGCGGCGTCAGCCTGATGGACCTCTTGGCGGCGGCCGGCTTCGGCGCGGTGACGCCGGTGGCGACCCAGTTCGTGCCCGACGCAGACTTTCCCACGCTGGCCTTCCCCAATCCAGAGGAACCGGGCGCCCTCGATCACGCCATCGCGACGGCCGAACGAAGTTCCTCGACGCTGGTGATCGCCAACGACCCCGACGCTGACCGCCTCGGCGCCGCGGTGCGCGGACCCGACGGCTGGCGAGTGCTGCGCGGGGACGAAATTGGCTGGTTGCTGGCCTCGGAGTTGTTGGGCGACCTCAACGCCACCGCCGGCGTGCTCGCGACGTCGATTGTCTCTTCCACGATGCTCAAGAAGATGGCCCAGGACGCCGGCGTCCGGTTCGTCGAGACCTTGACGGGCTTCAAGTGGATTGCCCGCGCCGGAGGCGACGACGGACTGCGCTTCGGCTACGAGGAGGCGCTCGGTTACGCCGTCGATCCCGTGGTGGCCGACAAGGACGGTCTGTCCGCGGCCCTCGCCCTGTGCCACCTGGCCCACCACCTCGCCCAGCAGGGCCAGACCCTGCTCGACCGCCTCGACGAGATCGAATCACGCTTCGGCGTGCACGCGGTCGCGCAGCTTTCTTTGCGCTGCGACGGACCTGACGCCATGTCGGTCATCGCCGCCTCGCTGGAGCGACTGCGCGCGACGCCTCCGACCCACCTGGGCGGCATCGCGGTGAGCGACGTCATTGACCTCGAGTCCGGCTGGCACGGATTGGCGCCCACCGAGGGCCTGGTGCTGGAACTGGGCGAGCGCGGACGCGTCGTCGTTCGCCCGTCGGGCACGGAGCCCAAGCTCAAGGCCTACGTCGAGGTCCTGGGCGACTCCGGGCCGGACGAGTCGCTCGTCGAGCAACGGGCCCGAGCGCAGGCCCAACTGAGTGCGGCGAGCGAGGAACTGAGCGAGCGGTTGAAGTTCTAGGCCGAGCGCAGCGCGGCGTAGCCGGGCTTGATGACCGTGTCGATCATGCCCAGGCGCAGGTCGAACTGGAAGAAAGCGCTCTTGGCCGCGTTGAGCGTCAGCCACTGCATGTCGTCCAAAGTCCATCCAAAGGCTTGCGCGCAGACTTCGAACTCGCTGCTCATGGTGATGCCGCTCATGAGACGGTTGTCGGTATTGAGCGTGACGCGGAAGCGCAGCTTGCGCAGCAGCTCGATGGGGTGCAGCGCGATCGACAATGCCGCGCCGGTGTGCACGTTGGACGTGGGGCAGACCTCCAGGGGGATTCGCCGGTCGCGGATGTAGCTGGCCAGTCGTCCCAGCTCGTAGTGGTCTTTAACGAGCGAGATGTCGTCGACGATGCGCACGCCGTGGCCCAGGCGCTCGGCGTCACAGAATTGTACGGCCTCCCAGATCGACGGCAGTCCGAAGGCCTCACCGGCGTGGATCGTCATATGGAAGTTCTCGCGCTGGATGAGGTGAAAGGCCGGCAGGTGCTCGGTCGGTGGGAAGCCGTCTTCGGGTCCGGCGATGTCGAAGC
>PLXU01000120.1 GCA_003151555.1 Acidimicrobiaceae bacterium
GCCGTCGTGGGCTCGTCAGCGATGAGTAATTTTGGTGAGCAGACCAGACCCATTGCGATAATGACACGCTGGCGAAGTCCGCCGGATAGTTCGAACGGGTACTGATCGAGCCGTTCGCTGGGGCGGGGCATCTCCACCATTTCGAGCACTTCGAGGGCGCGCTTTTGTGCGTCGTCCTCGCTGGCGCCCCGGTGGATCCTTAGACCTTCACCAATCTGGCGTCCGATCTTCATGGTGGGATTGAGCGAACTCATCGGGTCCTGGGNNGTGCCTTCGAAGCGCACCGCCCCCGCCGTCGGTTTCACCATCCGCAGGACAGCCTGAGCGGTGGTGGTCTTGCCACAGCCCGACTCGCCCACGAGGCCCACGCATTCACCGGGCGCAATCGTCAGGGAAAAGTCGTCCACTGCCGTTGCAAACGTCTTGCGAGTGGCGAACTGGACCTTCAGATTGTTAACGGAGAGCAGCGCGGCCATAGTCAGTAAATCCTACCCTTCCGGACCAAATCAGTGAATTTTCCAAGCCCGTTCCCGTCGCGCGTACGCCGCCCGTACGCACGAGCGTATTTGAGTAACTGCCATGTCTACCACCCGTCGCCTGATGGCGGCGTTGCGTACGGATCGTCGACCAGTTGGGTCCAATTCGCTTGGCGCCTTCGCGCACGTCTCGATCAGCGCTCGATGGTTGATCCCAGCTGCGGTAGCGACCAAGAGCGTCGATGCCAACGGGTCGGACCGTGTTGGGCCAGGGCCCGGCGATGTTCGAGCGAGCCGTATCCCTTGTTACCGTGCCAGCCGTAGAGCGGCGCCTCGTGATGCAGTTCGCGCATCAGGGCGTCACGTCGGACCTTGGCGAGAATCGCGGCCGCACTGATCGTGGCGCAGCACTGGTCACCCTTGACGATCGTCACCACCGGCAATTCTGCCCACTCCAGTTCCGGCGGCGCCTCGCCAAAACTCATGACCGACGGCGGTCGCAAAAGGTTGAGCGGCCCATCGATCAGGGCGCGCTGGGGAATCAGCTTCAGCGCACCCAAGGCCCGCTCGGTGGCGACGGCCAGCGCGATACGCAACCCCCACTGGTCAATCTCTTGCGCCGTCGCGACGCCGACCGCCGCCGCACTCGCCCAGCGCTCGATGAGCGGGACCAGTCGTTCGCGTTCACTGGGCGTGAGCACTTTGGAGTCGGCGAGTCCGGGTGGTGGATCACGCAGCGCGTCCAGCACGACGGCCCCGACCATCAGTGGTCCGGCGAGGGCCCCGCGTCCGACTTCGTCGATGCCCACCACTGGGCCGGAGCCGAGGGCGACGGCCTCGTACTCGAGCGTGGGCATCACCCCACAAGGGTACCGACGAATGCCCTGTCCTAGAGTGACTGAATGCCAGAACCAGATTCTGTTCGCCGGGTGGTCGTGGTGCCACTCAAGAACTTCGCGGACGCGAAGAGCCGCCTGCGCGAGGTGCTCGACGAGGGTGACGTCGAGGCGCTCACGATGCGCCTGGCCCGAACCGTCCTCGCGGCCCTGGAACCGCTCGAGACCGTGGTGGTCTGCGACGACGACCAGGTCGCCGACTTCGCGACAGAGTGTGGCGTCGACGTGCTACGCACCCCTTCGCGCACGCTCAATGGCGCCGTCGCGCACGCGTACCACGCCATGGACCGCTACGAGCAGGTCATCATCGTGCACGGAGATTTGCGCAGCCCCGAGGGACTAGGGCGCTTTCAGCCGGGACCGGGCGTGACAATCGTGACCGACCACCACCAGCGCGGCACCAACGTGATGGCGCTGCCCACGGGTCTGGACTTCCATTTTTCCTACGGAGCCAACTCGGCGCAGCTGCACCAGCGCGAGGCCGAGCGACTCGGCGTGGCCTGCACGGTCACGACCGACAGCCCATGGCGTTTTGACGTGGACGAACCGGACGATCTCGAATCGAGCCCGGACAGCATTTGAGGGGGCCTCGCGGCCCCCTCAAACACCACTCCCCGAAGGGAAATGAAACTACTTGCGCTTTGCTACGCGCTTTACGGCCTTGCGGGCAGGAGCCTTGCGGGCAACCTTCTTCGCCGCAGGACGCTTCGCAGCAGCCTTCTTGGCAGCAGGACGCTTCTTGGCGGCCTTCTTGGCAGCAGGACGCTTCTTGGCCGGGGCCTTCTTAACGGCCTTCTTTGCTACTGCTTTCTTGGCCGGAGCCTTCTTCGCGGCCTTCTTTGCTGCAGGACGCTTCTTGGCTACTGCCTTCTTGGCCGGAGCCTTTTTCTTCGCGGCTATTGCCACTTGCCCTCCTTGGGACTCAACGTTGAATCAATTTGGAACCTCGATGACACCAACATGATGACCCCGAATCTGGTACCGCCTCGATTACGTGAACTCGCCCGTGTACCGCCCAGCTTCGCAGCTGTACGGCGACCAAACGCAGTGCACGGTCCAAACGCGCAGGAGCGCTTCACATCCGTGTTGATCACAACACTTCGCAAAGCGTTGACCTCCTCCGCAGAAGGACAAACAAAGTTCACTCTCTTTCGAGACCAATGTCAAGCATTTAGAAATTTATTTCAGTTTTTATTTTTTTTGCGACATTTGTTTTTTGTGATGAGTGATGACGGCGTCTACTTAGGACGCGGTCGTAACGGTGACGCGACGAGTGGTGCGCAGCGATCAACATTGGTGTTGGGTCCGAGTCGCAGTGGAAAAACTTCATCACTCATCATTCCGAATCTCCTGATAACAACGCGTTCTTGCGTGGTGACGTCAACAAAAAATGATGTGGTATCACGCATGGCGCGCACGCAACGCGAAGGTGCGACGTTGTTGTTTGATCCGTCGGGAACAGTGATGACGCCACCGAATGTGCAGCGAATTGGTTACTCGCCGATTCGCCAATCACGAAGCTGGGATGGCGCAGTTTTGGCGTCGCGCAGCCTGATTGACGTCGCGCGAAGAAGTCGGAGCGAACACGGTGACGATCACTGGACCGAACGCGCCGGCGCACTCGTCGCTCCGTTACTGCACGCCGCGGCGCTGCGCAACGAGTCCTTAGGGTCGCTCGCGTCACGCGTGGACGAACGATTGAGCGACGACGCCGCCCACGAACTTCACGATCGCTACGGCGATCACCACCCCGCGGTCACGCTGCTGCGCGGCGTACTGGCGACCGAGGAGCGCGAGCGTTCGAGCATCTGGTCGACGGCCTCGGGCCTCTTCGCGGGCGTGCGCACCGACGCGGCGCGAGCCGCGGCGCGCGAGGCGCCGCTCGACGTGGAGGCCTTCCTGGCCGGTCCCCACCAGCTGCACATTGTGGCGCCCAGTCGTCACCAGGCCGTGACCATTCCGCTGGTGGTCGGGCTCATTGAAGAGCTGGTACACGCGACCTACGACCGTCACGAGCAGGGGGCCCGGCTCCTGCTCTGCCTGGACGAACTGGCCAACGTGGCCCCCCTGCCGCGCCTGGCGGGCATTGTCTCCGAGGGCGGCGGTCAGGGCGTCTTGACCCTGGCCTGCCTGCAGGATCTCAGCCAGGCCCGCAGTCGCTGGGGGTCGGCCGCCGAAGGCTTTCTTTCGCTCTTTTCCACCACCGTGGTCCTGCCGGGCATCGCCGACCGGCCCACGCTCGAACTGCTGGCCCAACTTTCGGGGCGTACGCTCGTGCCCACCCCCACCATCCAGACTGGCCCCCGGGGCCGCTCGGCCGGCTACTCGACGAGCTGGGTCGAACGCGACAGCGCCACCGTGGGCGAACTGGCTCGGGGACGGCCCGGCTACGGACTCGGACTCGACGCGGCCAACACCATGCGCTGGATCGAACTGACGCCGGCGCACGCTCACGAACGTTTTCGCGCTCAGCGCGAGCGCTCCGACCACGAACCGGAGCGCTCGCGCGAACGTTGAGTCCAGCGTTCAATCTCCCCCACCTGCAAGGGACGCGGTCCGCGCTCGCGCACCTGACCCGTCATCCTCGCCTGGGCGGTGCCGATCGTGCGTTCGCGCACCCCGCGCGAATCGCGTAGTTCGGGGTACAGACGGTCAACGCTGCGGTCCAGGTCGGCGGGCGCCTGTCCGAAACTGGCCGCGTTGGCCCAGGCCGCCACGACGTGTCGGCGCGCGACGTCGTGGCGACCCTCGAGCGAAGCACCAAAGGCGTGTTCGTCCAGCGCGTCGCGCGCGCGTTGGGGTACGCGTACGGTGCCCTGGGGTTCGAATCGTGTCAGGTCGTCACGCCACTTCTCGATGGTCTCGTCACGTCGCCAGGCCAACTTCTCTCCGCGGCCCGGGTGGTGTCCTCCCCACAGTGCTCGATAACCCTCGTCGACACCGGCCACGTGCTCTTCGCCGGCGAAGGATCGCCAGGCCATCCAACGCGTGCGCTGGCCCAGTTCGAAACGCAACGACGACCGATAGAGCGCGTCGGCCGCCGGCGCGTGCGCGAAGAGGGCCCGGCTGTCGAGCACGCTCGTCGCGCCGGCCGGGCGCGCGCCCACCAAGACGTGATCGTGCAGATGTGGCTCGCCGTGGCGATTGAGCCCGTGGGTGAAGCTCACGATCTGCTCCCAGCGCGCGGGCCGCTCGCGGTCATCGCCCCCTCGCCGGTCGCGCACCACCAACGCCCTCTCTTCGAGGTAGGTCAGCGTCGCGGCGACGGACGCGCGGTGCGCATCAATCACTCCCGAAGCCTGGCGGGGGTCGAGGGCGAGCAAAATGGAGATGGGTCGCGGAGCGGCGAGCACGATGTCGTAACCATGGACCTGCGAGCGCGGCGTGCTGGCAAACACCCGCTGCACCTCGTCGGGGTCGCGAGAGTCGCCGCGGCCGCGCATCCACCAGCCCGGACCGCCGTCGCGCAGCGTGTCGAGCTCGTGGGCGGGGTCGTTGGTGAAATAAGTGACATCGGGCGAACGGCGGACAAAAAGACGAAGCATCGGACACCTCTCAGAGGTGCCCAACGGTCGCCCTAGAGCTGCTGGGCCATTCGTTTGGCCAGTTCGTGGCCGGCCTTGGCGTACTTGGGCGTCGCCACCACCGCGCCGTCGCCGGCCTGGAGCATCAGGTGGTCGAGAAAGGTTTCGTCAGCGAGACGGAACTTCACCGCGTGTCGGTGGTCCTCTAACGTGGTCCACTGCGCGTTGGGCAGCGTCTCGAAGAGCCAGCGCAGGTGGCCTTCGACCACCACCACGACCTCGTCGCCGTCGTTGCCCACCTGGGTCAACCAGTTGGCCACCTCGTCCTCGGGCCGCTCCTCGGTGGCCGGTGATTTGGCCAGGATGGTGCTGATGCGGTCCACGCGGAACGTGCGCCACGCCTCGCGGGTGCTGCAGTAGGCCCGTACGTAGGTGTGGCCGTTGAGGACCTTGATCTCGCGAGGTTCGATCGTGCGCACCTGGGACTTCTCGGCCACCCCCGAGGTGTAGTGGATCTTGATCTGCTCCTCGTTGGCCACCGCCTCTTGCACCACGCCCAGCAGCGACTCGTTCGAGGTCAACTCGACCTGCACGAAGGCCCTGGTGGTCGCCTCGATCTTGCTAATCGCCGACTCCAGCGCCGGCTCGGCGTAAACCCGCGACGCCTCGCGCAGGGCAATATTGAGTTCGAAGAGGTCGCGCCACATCAGGGGCGAGTTCTCCACCGCCCCGGTCCAGTCAAACTCCTCGGCGCGGTAAGTCGAATCGTCCGACGCCTCGTTCTCCCAGTCGTCGCACTCCTTGATGACGTGCGCCGGATAGCCAAACTCCCCGTTCATGGGCATGAAGGAGACCAGTCGGTCCATGGTGCGCCGCACGAGCCCCGGGTCCATAGAAAATCGCTTCGCCAATTCGCTGACCCGCAGACCCTCGTCGGAAAGGTAGACGGCGTGCAGCAACTGCAGCGTCTGGCCCAGGACGTCGTTGGTCGCCGGACCGGCGAAGTGCACGTTCTCGAGCGCGGGCGCCTTGGCGCGATTCACGTGGCGCAGCCATTCAGCCAGTTCAACTTTGAGCGACTTGGGGCTCTGCAGGCGCACCCGGTCGGCCGCTTCGAGCAGGAAGCGCAGCGCCCCGCGCGGACTATCGAAGGTGATGCCCAGTTCGATGACCCCAGCCTTCTTCTGGGCCGCCAGTGCGCCGGGAAACTGGCGTACCAGGAGGTCGGCGTAGTTTTCGTTGGTCGTCACGACCACGTCGATCGGCCGCGGTGACTTGGAAAACTCCGGGCGCCAGGCCTGGGCGATGACCTGGGTCGCCTCGTCGGCCTCGAAACCGCCGGCCAGCACCAGCGGCATCGACGTCATGCGCGTAAAGCGGTAGCCCTTGACTTCGTCGGTGCCCTGGACCCGAGCGACGAGGTAGGTGGCGCCTCGAAAGAGGCCGACGCTTAAGGGCTCCACCACGCGGTTCTTGTTGGTCGAGGACTGGTAGTCGAAGCTCAGCGCCCGGCGTAAGTGCAGCGCGCGCAGCACCGGCGTGTAGTAATTGGTGAACTCCAGGCCGCCGTCGCTGGCCGGCCCGTCGTTAAAGAGGCTGAACACCCCCGACGCGCCGAAGCCGCAGAAACGCAGCGCCATCTGCACGACGCGCTCCTCGTCGGCGCTGAACTCGATCATCGGTGCGTACCCGCTGGCCGGATCGATTCGGTAGCCCACGTTGCCGTCGCCTGAGGCCAACGTGTCGATCTCGAAGCCCAGCTCTCGGATCCGGGCCTTGTCGCGTTCGAACTTCTGGCGAACCGCAGCGTCGCTGCCCTGGTAGGCCCGGACCTTCTGCGGGCCCTTGGCGCTCTCGGGGTAGGCGTCGATCTCGAGATTGCGCACGATCTCGTCCTGGCTCAGCGTGCCCTCGGGAAAGACACTCTGCAGGAGCAGGACCAGCGCGATCAAGCGTTCACGGCTCTGGTCGTTGGTGCCACTCGTGCTCATGGAACTCCGTCTCTTTTACAACGAGAGTACCGGGGCGAGCCCGGTTGGCGCGCGAGCTTTAGTGATCACTCTTCTTGGCGGCGACGTCGTCGAGGGCCTCCTCGCGGCGCCAGGTGCCCGAACGGCCGCCGGACTTTTCCCACAGGGCCACCTCGCCGATGCTCATCGTGCGGTCGATGGACTTGCACATGTCGTAGATGGTGAGCGCCGCGACCATCACCGCGGTGAGCGCTTCCATCTCGACCCCCGTGCGGTCGACCGTGTCGACGCTCGCCTCCACGTCGATGTGCGTGTCGGCAATGGCGAAATTGACGTAGACGTTGCCCACCAGCACCGGGTGCGACATCGGCAACAGCGACGCGGCCTGTTTGGCGGCCTGGATGCCGGCCACGCGTGCCGTCGCCAGCACGTCGCCCTTGTTGGTGGCGTTGGTCGCCACGCTGGTCGTCGTGGCCGCCAACATCGTGACGCGACACTTGGCGAGGGCGCGGCGCGCACTGACCTCAGAGGGGCCTAGATCGCGCGAGAAGGCCCCATCGTGCGGCGCTCGGCGTAGCTGGTGGAAGTCGTCCACCGCGCCATGCTACCGAGGTCCTGATGGGCAAGTGGACCCAGGACGGTACACTGCCCTGGTCGCAGTGCGCCACGGGAGTATCAATGCCAACTTACGAATACGAGTGTCAGTCGTGCCACGAGCGCGTCGAGGCCGTACAGAAGTTCACTGACCCCTCGCTCACGGTCTGCCCACGCTGCGCGGGTGAACTGCGCAAGGTCTTTTCCGCGGTGGGCATTGTCTTTAAGGGCAGCGGCTTCTATAAGAACGACAGTCGGGGGGCGAAATCGACGTCGTCCACCGCCAGCGCCGACGGTGACGCCAAGTCCCCCGCCGTCGCGGGCGAGACAACGACCCCCAAGGGCGATTCGAAGGAAAAGTCAGCCCCAGTGCCGGCCCCCGCGGCCAGCACAAGTTCACCGTCCACTCCTTCGTCCAAGCCCACGTCGGCGGCCAAGGCGAGCGACTAGGCGCCCGAAACCGCGATGCCGGTGATGGCGAGCGACTGGCCGGCGGCGATGCCGGGCAGCCACTCCACGTCGTTGCCCACGTAGGCCACGTCGAGCAGCATGCGCTGAAGCGTCGAGGCCACGGTGATCTCGCGCACCGGTTCGCACAGTTGCCCGTCTCGAATCATCAGTCCGGTGATGCCCACCGAGAAGTCGCCCGAGACCGGATTGACCCCCGAGTGCACGCCGGTGAGTGACTCGACGAAGATGCCGTTGCCGACGAGGGAGAATATCTGGGCCTGATCGAACTCGCCGGGCAGCAGTTGCAGCGCCCGGCAACCGGCCGAGGGCGATCCGGCGATCCCGCCGCGCACCGCGCTACCGGTCGAACTGGTGCCGGCGCGGCGCGCCGAGACGGTGTCGTAGACAAAGCCCTTCAGTTGGCCACGTTCGATCATCACGTTGCGCCGACAGGCGAGGCCCTCGCCGTCGAAGACCGAGGCCGAGAAGTGCCGGGGATCGGTGGGATCGTCGAGCAATGTGAACAGCGGCGACGCCACCTCCTCGCCGATGCGGTTGGCGAAGAAGGAGCGCCCGCGCACCACCGCCTCGCCGCTGAGCGATCCGCCGATGATGGCGAGCAGCGTCGAGGCGCTACGCGGGTCAAAGACGGCCGTGCACTTCATCGACGCGGGCTTGACCGCGCCCAGCATGCGCGTCGCGCGCGTCAGCGCATCGAGGGCCGCCTTATGCACGTCGAGTTCGCCGGGCGCCCGCCCGGCGCTCAGTCCCCACCCGGTCTGGTCGCTGGCGCCGTCGCTGGCAATTGCCTCGACCGAAACGTAGGCCCCCGATCGGGCGTAGGACGCGCGCACTCCCAGGGTCGAGGCGATTGCCGCCTCGGCGACGTAGTCCGAGTAGTTGGCCGATTCGACCTGACGAATTCGCGGGTCCCCGTCGCGCACGATGCGTTCGAGTTCGATCGCCATCGCGATCTTTTCGTCCAGCGGCGTCGACGTTACGCTCGGATCGGTCAGTTCCAGCGTGACGGGCTCGACCCCGTCGGGGCGCGCGAAGGCCACGAACTCGTCCTCGGTGGCGAAACGCGCATTGTCACGCGCGTCGCGCAGCGCATCGTCGATGGCCTCGGGGTCGAGCGAGCCGGCCCAGGCCGTGCCCACCCGCGCGCCGGCCTCGTCGTCACGCAACACGCGAACGCCGATGCCCGCCGACGTCGCGGTGGATAGCTCCTCGATCTGGCCCTGGTAGGCCTGGACCTCGGTGTCCACCCCGCGCGAGAGGTAGATCTCGATCTCTTCGGAGCCGCGCGCCGATTCGAGTATTCGTTCGGCCTCGGCCAGCAGTTCACTCACGCGGCCGTACCGCCGATGGTGATGCCGCTCAGTCGCATGGTGGCCTGTCCGCAGCCCACCGGCACGCTCTGGCCGTCCTTTCCGCACGTGCCGGGCATCATGGAAAAGTCGTTCGCGACGGCGTCCACCCGCTGGAGAACATCGGGCCCGTTGCCAATCAAGTTGCAGTCGCGCAGTGGCGCGGTGATCTTGCCGTTCTCGATCAAGAAGGCCGCCGTCATGCCGAAGACGAAGTCCCCGGTGGCGGTGTTGACTTGGCCACCACCCAGTTGGGCCACGTAGACGCCGCGCGGCGTCTGGGCCACGATCTCATCGGCGTCGCTGTCGCCCTCGAGCAAATAGGTGTTGGTCATGCGCACCATGGGCAGGTGCTGATAGCTCTGGCGCCGTCCATTGCCCGAGGAGTGGCGACCCTCGCGGTGCGCGCGCAGGTAGTCCCACATGTAATCGGTCAGCACCCCGTTCTCGATCAAGACATTGCGGGTCCCCGGCCGGCCCTCGTCGTCCACGGCCAGGTAACCCCATTCGCCACTGACGGTGCCGTCGTCGACCAGGGTGACGAGCGGGCTTGCGACCAGTTGACCGACCTTGCCGGTGTAGACCGAGGCCTGCTTGGCGATGGCGTCGGCTTCGAGGCCGTGCCCGCAGGCCTCGTGGAACAAGATGCCGCCCGATCCGCCGGCCAAGACCACCGGCAGCTGACCCGAGGGAGCGGGACGGGCGTCGAGTTTGGTGATGGCCTGGCGCGCGGCGCCCCGCGCCGCGTCGGCCACCACGTCGCTGGTCAAGATCTCGAACCCGCGAGTGCCGGCAATTGGTCGGTAGCCGGTCTGCATGCCGCCGTCGCCGGTGGCGACGCAGGAGACATTAAATCGGGTGCGTACTTGATGATCGGCGGCGAACACGCCGTCGGAGTTGGCGACCACGAAATTGCGCGTTGAATCGCCCAAGGCGACCTGGACCTGACTGATGGACGCCCCCTCGGACCTCGCGACGTCATCGGCGTGGCGCAACAGCTCTATTTTCTGGGCCTTGGCCACGTCGCCGGGCGCGGTCTCGGCCCGCGAAGGATACTCAATCAAGTCTCGGAGCTCGATCTCGCGCACGCCTCCCCCGCCCTCGCGCGCGACCGCGGCCGCGGCCCGAGCGGCCGCGAGCAGACCCTTCTCGGAGAGATCAGCGGTGTGGGCGAAGCCGGTGGTCTCGCCGAGCACCACGCGAATACCGGCCCCCCGGTCTCGCCCGGAACTGAGTTCTTCCACGCGTCGTTGATCAAGCATGGCCGAGGAGGTACTGCGGTCTTCGACAAAGACCTCGGCGAATTCGCCACCTCGCTCGAGGGCCGTACCTAGTACGCGTTGCAGGACATCTCGTTCCACCAGAGTTGACATGCCCGCCATCGTACCGGTCCCGCGAATTTGGCTGACTGCTGAGGATAAAAGGTCAAACGGTAGGCTACATAGGTGCTTCTTGCGTCAATCGATAGTCCCGCCGATCTGAAGGGGCTCAGCTTCGACGAGTTGAATCAATTGAGCTCTGAGATCCGCGAATTGATCATCGCCACCGTGACCACGACCGGCGGGCATCTCGGATCGAACCTCGGCGTCGTGGAGCTCACGATTGCGCTGCACCGGGTCTTTGACTCACCCAAGGACATTCTGCTCTGGGACACCGGCCATCAGTCCTACGTGCACAAACTCCTCACGGGGCGCCAATTCGAATTCAAGAACCTTCGCCAACGCGGTGGACTCTCGGGCTATCCCAACCGTTCCGAGAGCGAGCACGACTGGATCGAGTCCTCGCACGCCTCGACGGCGCTCTCCTACGCCCACGGTCTCTCGGTGGCCCTCGAACAACGCCAGGAACTCATTGGCCACGGTGGCAAGCGCCACGTGGTCGCGGTGGTCGGCGACGGATCGCTCACCGGCGGCATGGCCTACG
>PLXU01000016.1 GCA_003151555.1 Acidimicrobiaceae bacterium
TGCCGGCGACGCTGTAGCCGGGGATGATGGCGTTCGTGCCCGTTCCTTCGAGCACCACCTGTTGGAGCATTGTGTTCATGGTCTGGGCGACACTGGGCGAGACCACTTCGTGGGTCGCGCTCTTGGGCGTAGCCTTGATCGTGCCGTTCGCGTAGACATAGCCTCGCACTAATTTGGGCTCGACAAAAACGCCGCCATTGGCAATGGAGTTGTACGCGTCCAGCACTTCAATTGGTGGAACAGCGTCGACCTGACCAATCGGCAACGCCACCTCGTCACTGGTGTACCAGTTGGGGGCGTTGACTAAAAGGCCCTGCGACTCGCCGGGAAAATTGACCGCGGTCATCTGACCAAAACCTAGTCGCTGCACCTGAGACAGGAGGCCGGTCTCGCCCACGCGCAATCCAATTTCGTAGGTGCCGATGTTCGACGACTGCGCGAGCACTTGGGTTGCGCTTAGGTGTTCCATTCCGTGGTTTTCCGCGTCGTGGAAGTACCGTCCGCCAACGACCACCGAGTTCGGTATCGTCAGCACCGAGGTCGGGGTGATGAGGCCCGCTTGCAGAGCCGCCGAAAAAGTCACGACTTTAAAGACCGAGCCCGGTTCGTAGTTTTGCGTGAAGGCGAGGTTGTTGACCGACTGTTCAATCCCCGGCTCGCCCACCGCCTTGCCCCACGCCGGCACCGGACCGAGGACCCCCGCGGTCGTCTTGGTGTTCACGAGCGACGCGTCGGCCAGAATCTCGCCGGTTTTCACGTCCATCACGATGGCCACCCCGGTCAGACCATCGGTGGCAGCCAATTGACGCGCCAGGTCACGCTCGGTAACGAACTGCAACGACGTGTCGAGCGTCAGCTCGAGACCCACGCCCGGTTTGGCCTTACGAATCACGGTACTGCGAGAGCTGGGCAGGTTCACCCCCGAGGACGACGCGTATTCACGAGTGACGCCGGTCTGACCCGCCAGGATCTTTTGGTATTCGTACTCGAGTCCGGCCGACCCGGCGCCGGCGGCGTTGGTGTTGCCCAGCACTGAGGTCGCGAGCGATCCGTTGGGATAACTTCGCACCGACGAGTTCTCCACCACGATGCCGCTAAACGCCAACGCATTGAGCTTGTGACCGTCGGAGAGATCCAACGAGTTGTTAAGGATTACGTAGCCGCTGTTCTTAGAGAGCAGGGCCGTCAATTGAGTGACGGGAATCTTCACGATCGGGCTCATCGCCTCGGCCTCGCGGAGGGGATTGGAGATTTGCAGGTCGTCGGCAATGACCAACGAGGTGGGTCGTGACACGGCGAGAATCTGGCCGTACCGGTCGAAGATGCCGGCGCGAAGTGCGCTCGTCGTGAGATTCTCCTGGACCTGGTTCACCGACATCTTGGCGTAATGGGTGTGGTCTTGAATTTGCAGCGTGAACAAGCGAGTTCCCAGTAGCAGGAAAACCAGAATGAAGATTGCGCGAAATAGCTTCATTCGACGCGACATCGGCGACGTGGGGCGACGTGGGGTGCTCGGTCGAGTCCGAACTCCTGGTTGGATCGTGGTGTGGAGTGACGTCACCGATTCGTCCTTGATGTGACCGGCGCGTAACCAGAAAATTTTGGTAGCGGCAAGGCCGCATCAAGCGACGTGGAGGGTACTTGCGTCACCGAGACGGGATCGACCAGGTGCAGTGCGCCGGCCTTCGTGGCAACCTGGCTGGGCGCCGACATCACGGTCAACGTGCCTACCTGTTCGGCGTACGTCGACTGGTCTTGGAGTAACTGGCTCTGGAGCTGGTGTATTTCAATCTGTCGATTCGCGTCGAGCATGCTGCCTGCAATGGAGAGTGCGAGCGCCACGACGACGACTATTGCGGAGCGGCGAACGGCCCTCGATCCGAGCCACAGGGATCCCCGTGCGCGCCGATGGGCCGGCAGCGCCGAGGCCGATTGGCGTTTCGTCGTAGAACGTGTTGTAGGACGAGAGGGCCGAACGTCGACCCTGCGCGGAAAAGTAATAACGCTCACGGGACCAGCTTTCGCGCGATGCGCAGGCGCGCCGACCTCGCGCGCGCGTTCCGCTCGATCTCGGACGCGGTGGCCAGTTGCGCGCTTTCCTTAAAAACGTGTACACGCTTGATTGCCCCGCAGACGCAGCCCAATTCAACGGGACAGTGGCAGCCGCCGGTGGCGGCTTCGTGCAGCACCGACTTGACGACGCGGTCTTCGCCCGAGTGATAGGAGATAACCGCCACCACTCCGCCCACCTCGAGCGAGTCGATTGCGGCGTCAAGGCCGCGGGCGAGCTGCTCGGCTTCATCGTTCACGGCGATGCGCAAGGCTTGAAAGACGCGGGTCGCAACGTGGCCGCGGCGCCGCGCCGCCATGGGCACGGCTCGCTCCACCGCGTCGGTGAGCTCGTCGGTCGTTTGGGGCTGACGCGCCAATACCGATTTCGCGATGGAACCCGCGAATCGGTTTTCTCCATTCGCGCGTAGCAACTGGACGAATTGAGCCTGGTCGAGGTGCGAGAGAAATTGCGCAGCCGTTTCACCCCGGGTGGGGTCCATTCGCATGTCCAGCGGCGCGTTCACTCGAAAGGAGAACCCTCGGCTCGATTCATCGAGTTGGTGCGAAGAAACGCCTAGGTCCATCAGGACGCCCACCAGTGGCTCACCATCGACGAAGTCCGCGTTACGTACGAGCACGCCGGCCAGGTCCGAAAAGGTCGCGTCGACGATGAGCACGCGATCAGCGAAAGGAGCCAGTCGTTGGGCCGCCGCGGCACGAGCGTCAGGGTCTCGATCGATGCCCACGATGCGAAGTTGGGGCGTGGCCGCCAAGAGCGCTGCGGCGTGGCCGCCGCCGCCCAGCGTGGCGTCGACCACCACTCCGGTCCCTTGACCGGCAAACAGCTCGACGATTTCATTCTCGAGCACTGGTACGTGGTAGTTGTCCTGGGCCATCTGCAGCCTTTCAATCGTCAAGA
>PLXU01000186.1:0-3134 GCA_003151555.1 Acidimicrobiaceae bacterium
TAGTCGCGGAAGTTGGTGAACTGCAAGGGCACCGAGATGTCGGATTCCTTGAAGAACGCAATGGCTCGCTGCAGATCGTCGCGCTGCTTGCCCGAAATTCGCACCTGGTCGCCCTGGATGGATGAGGTCAGGTTCTTCACGCCCATCTCCTTGACCATTTTGTTGATCTGCTTGCCGACCTCCTGGGAGATACCGGCCTTGAGCGCGACCTTCTGGCGCGCCGCGCCCTGGCTGGCCTCTTCAATCTTGCCCGCCTCGAGTGACTTCAGCGACACCGATCGCCTCACGAGTTTTTCTTCGAGCAGCTGGTAGAGCGCGCGTAGACGATCTTCGGTCGAGGCGCTGAGCTTCAGTTCCTTGTCGGAGAACTCGATCACGGCACCGGTGTTTTTAAAGTCGAAGCGCGTCGACGCCTCGCGGTTCGCTTGGTCCACCGCGTTTCGCACTTCTTGGAGGTCAATTTCGGAGACGACGTCAAAAGTTGGCATGCGTAAATCGTAGAGCCTGGGACTTGGCTGGATGAGGGCCAGCCCATGGCAGTAGGATTCTCGGCGGGTCAGTGCCCGAGTGGCCAATGGGATCTGGCTGTAAACCAGACGGCTTAGCCTACGGGGGTTCAAATCCCTCCTGGCCCACCAAGGTCAATCCAGCATGTGCTGGATTGACCGTGCGCGATTTGGGGACGAGACTGCGGTGGCACGGGCGAGAGGAGTGGCGTGAATCGACTGAAGTCGAGGCCGAGCGATGTGCGCCGGGCCTACGAACGCGTCGCCTCGCGCTTCGAGTCGGGTGTGCAGATGCTCGAACGTCGCTACACCCCGCTCGGTCGCTTCAACCCCGGGCCCTTCGAGGGCTGGTCCTTCCTTTGGCAGCCGGCCCTGCTGGGCTTCGTGGCCATGGGCCTCATTCTGACGGGGGGCTCCTTCACCAATTCGCCCTTCAAGTTCAATCTGGCCAGCACGTGGTTCTTCGGCGAACCATCGGCCGGCGCCGTTGGCACGCCGAGCCTCACGAGACTGGTGCTCTCGATCGTGTTCATGTACGGCGGGCTCTTGTTGTTGATGAGGGTCTGGCTGCGTCTGGCCGAGGTGCTGAAGCTCCACCCCGGCTCATCGCTCAAGTCGCTCTGGTGGATGCTGCTCATCTGGGCGACCCCCATGATCGTCGCGCCCCCACTCTTTTCGCGCGACGTCTTCAGTTACGCCGCCCAGGGCGAGATGTCGAGCTATCATCTGAGCCCCTACATCCTGGGCCCCTTTTCCCTGGGGTCGAGCCCCTACGTCAACCCCGTGGATCCCCTGTGGGGCAATACTCCCGCGCCGTACGGCCCATTTTTCTTATGGATGGACGCCACCATCGACCGCATCACCGGCCACCATCAATTGGCCACGGTGGTGGGGCTGCGCCTCTTGGAGGTCGTTGCCGTGGCCATGATTGGCTACGGGGTCACCCTGCTCGCGCGAGGAATGGGCCGTGACCCCGGCGAGGCCTTTGTCCTCAGTGCCCTTAACCCGTTGGTGCTGCTCACGCTGATCGGTGGAGCGCACAACGACGGCATCATGGCGGCCTTCCTGGTCGTGGGTGTTGCGTTGGCCGTGCGGCGACATCCGGTGTGGGGGCTGTTCTTCATTGCCTGCGCCACCGCCATCAAAGCCCCGGCCGCGCTCGCACTGGCCTTCGTCGCGTGGAACTGGCTCGGCCCCCACGCCGCGATCCGACAGCGGATACGACCGATCGTGATCGCCAGCGTGGTCGCGGGCGCCACCTTGAGCTTCTGGACATGGATGGCCGGCTTCGGATTTGGCTGGGTGAACAATCTGCTGTCCAACGGCGTCGTGCGTTCCTGGGCGGCCCCGGCGACCGGCGTCGGCATGGCAATCTCCAACACGTTTCACGCCGTGGGCTTGCACTCCATAACGCTGACCAGCGTGTTGTCCATCACGCGCCTCATCGGCCTGCTGGTCGCCGTGGCCTTCACGCTCTGGCTGTTGTGGAAGTCGGGCGATCGCGGGTGGGTCCGCTCCCTCGGCTTGGCCCTGGTTCTCTTCGTGGAACTCGGTCCCGTGGTCCAACCGTGGTACCTCGCCTGGGGGCTGATCCTGTTGGCCGCCAGTTACGAGGGCCGTGAGCACTTCTGGCTCCTCGCTCTTTCGATCACCGGGCCGTTCATCGGCATTCCGGGTGGTCGGGTCTTGCTCAGCGGGCTGATTCACAGTAATCCGCTGCTGATTGCCGTGGCCGTTGCGATCATGGGCGGCGTGTTGTTGATGCCGATGGGGCGCTGGACCCAGTGGTCCTGGCCCTATCTGGGCGACGAGAGCGAACTCACCACCTAGTTGCGGTCGGGCACGACGTACTGGTACTCCACCACGTCGAGCCAGCGGCCGTGCTTGCGACCGATTTCGATCTCGGTGCCCACCAACTTGAAATCGCACTTCTCGTGCAGGCGGATGGAGCCCTCGTTCTCGCCCACGATGCGCGCAATCAGGGTGTGAAAGCCCGAATCCTTGGCCGTGTTGACCAGTTCGCGCAGCAGTTTCTCGCCCACGCCGCGCCCGCGGGCGCTACGACAGACGTAGACCGAGTTCTCCACCGACGAGGCGTAGGCCGGGCGCGGGCGGAAGGGCGACACCACGGCAAATCCGAGGATCAGTTCGCCCCGGGCGCCCACCTCTCCGAGTTCGTCCTCCTCGTTGACCGCGACAATGCAGGGGTGCGTCGCCAGGTGGGTGCGGATCCAGGCCTCCTGGTCGGCCAGCGACCTGGTCACCAGGTCGAAACTCACCGACATCTCTATGACTTCGGGGTTGTAGATGTTCATGAGCGCCGGCGCGTCGTCAACTTCGACCAAGCGCGTTCTCATAGGGGATAAGGGTACTCGCGCGGGGGTGGAAAGTCCGGGCCCGCTCAGAGTACAATTCACTCTCGCGTGTTTTTGTGACGCGGTGCCCTCTTAGCTCAGTGGTAGAGCACTTCCATGGTAAGGAAGGGGTCNNCGAGTCCCGCCGCCGCTACCAGGCCAGGCGGGCCCACGCAGTGAACGCATTTGAAAAGGAGAAACGATGGCGAAGAACGAGAAGCGCGTGCAGGTCACTTTGGCCTGTGAGGAGTGCAAGCGGCGCAACTACATCACC
>PLXU01000186.1:3176-4340 GCA_003151555.1 Acidimicrobiaceae bacterium
GGTTGGGGGTTCGAGTCCCTCCTGCCCTGCACGGAGTTTGAGTAACGCGAAGTGACCGATTTAATGAGAGACGTGAGATGAACCGCGAACAGAAGCGCATGATGCAGCGACAGGGACAGGTGGGCGCCGACGGCGCCGCCTCGTCACGGCGCGCCACGCCCCAGGACGTGCAGCGCCGGCGCAGCCAGCGCGCCCGGCCCGCCCAGTTCGTGCGCGAAGTGCGCGAAGAGATGCGTCAGGTCGCCTGGCCTTCGCGTCCCGAGCTCATCAACTACACCACCATCGTGCTCTTTGTCCTCGTCTTCATGACCGCGCTGATCTTCGGCCTCGGCTTCGGATTCTCGAAGTTCGTCACGTTCCTGTTCACTAAGTAAGGCAGCCATGAGCGACATCGAAACCTCGGACACCGAGCACGAAATGAGCGACGAAGAGGTTCTCGACGTCACGATTCTCGAGGACGGCCTCGACGAAGAGCCGATCGTTGAGAGCGCCTTTGACCGGCCCGGGCGCTGGTACATCGTGCACACCTTCGCTGGTCACGAACAAAAGGTCATCGGGGCGCTCAACAACATCATCAAGAGCCGCGAACTGACCGAGAGCATCTACGAGATCTACCTGCCCGAAGAGGANNTCACGGTCTCGAAGCGCATGTTCCCCAGCTACCTGTTGATCCGCTGCGAGCCCGACCCCGAGATCTTCTACGTGATTGGCTCGACGCCCGGCGTGACCGGATTCGTCGGCGCCGAGAAGACCCGTCCGACGGCCCTCACGCGTCGCGAGGTCGACAATATTATCCGCCCCATCGTCGAGGGCGTCGAGCAGCCGGCCGCCAAGCGGCGCCTGCCGACCCACGAGTTCGAGGTCAACGACACCGTGCAGATTAAGACTGGCCCCTTCGCCACGTTCTCCGGCCACGTCGCCGAGATCAACGAAGACCAGCTCAAGGTCAAGGTGCTGGTGGACATCTTCGGACGAGAGACCCCCGTGGAGCTTGACTTCACGCAGATTACGAAGCTCTAGAGAACTGGTGTTAGGAGAAGACCATGGCTAAAAAGGTTGTTGCCGTCGTAAAGATTCAACTGGAGGCGGGCGGAGCGACGCCGGCGCCGCCGGTGGGCACCGCGCTGGGGCCCCACGGCATTCAGACGATGGAGTTCTGCAAGC